>PHDM01000064.1 GCA_002840985.1 Bacteroidetes bacterium HGW-Bacteroidetes-17 | reverse complement strand
TTGACAAAAAATTTCAGTTCGGTGCTTCGACTTACTTCGGCTGGACTCAGTAGAGGATGCTTAACGACTTCACTGACCATATTTATGGTAAAGCCAAACTTAACAGAGCCTCTATGTGTAAATTTCAGCGCATTTTTTAATAGATTAATAAAAATTTGCTTCAAGCGCCATGGATCTGTATTTACCCTTAACTGCCTTTTTGAATCCGGAATGGTCAGATTCAATTCTAGATGAGCCTTATTTAAATTCAATTGTTCAATTTTAATTATTTCATTCACCTCGTTCAGCAATGAATCTAAATTTACGGTCTCTTTTATTATCTTGAGTTCTCCGGTTTCAATTAAGGTAATGTCAAACAGATCTTCTACGATAGTTAAAAGATGGTTTCCGCTTGAATTAATTGTTTGATTGAATTCCATGATTTCGGCAATGGGCAAATCTTCTTTAATGATGTCAGAGAACCCGATAATGGCATTAAGCGGCGTGCGTAATTCGTGCGACATGGTGGCAAGGAAAGCGGATTTTAAGCGATCGGATTCTGTTGCTTTTTCAAGGGCTCTGATTAATTTTTGTTCAGTCTGTTTCCGTTCAATCGAAAGACTGATCTGATCAGATACAAATTCAAGTATTTCACGGTCAGATTCGCTGTAAGCATTTTTATCGGTATAACTCTGTACCGCAAGTGTGCCTTTTACTACTCCATCAATTTTAAGAGGCACTCCAAGCCATACTTGTGATCGTGTGCCCATAAATTTAATGATTCCTTTCTTCACCATTTCTTCCTGTTGATCGTAGGTGACCAATAATGATTTTTGTGTTTTGATTACATGACCGGTCAGGGAATTTTCTGCAGGAAATGATTCAATCTCATCTTTCTCATCCGCTACAAATGGAAGGGAAATCATTTTTGTTTGTTCATCATAAAGTCCAATATAATAATTCGTTGTATCAATAATACCGGATAAATGATCTTTTATTTTGGCAATGAGCTCTTCGATATTATCGCTACTAGTAACTGTATCTGAAATGTTGTATAAAACCTTTTGAATTTGTTCTGAACGTTTACGATCGGTTACATCTTCATGCATTATTACGATATTGCTTACTTTACCTAATGGGTCCTTTAATGGGAAAATTTTTGTTGACAACCATCTTACCCGACCAAGTCCCTGTGCTTCTGTTTCTCCTGTCGGATCAAACTTGTACTCCGGAACGGAGACAACTTTACCTTTATACGCCTGATTAACAAATTTGATTAAGCCGGTTTTTTCAACCTCATTACTGCGAAGTACATTGAATTTATTTACTGTTTGAGAAGCCGGAAATCCCCAAAGATTTTCATAAGCAGTATTTACAGATACCTGCAGTCCTTGCGAATCATAAATCTCAATAATAAATGGAGATTGTTGAATGAGTTTTGAAAAACGGTATTCACTTTCGAATAGTGCTTTTTCAGCCAGCTTTCGTTCAGTAATATCTGAAAAACGCCAAACCCGGCCTGCAATATTATCTTCGATGATCAGTGGTTGAGAGTTCCGTTCAAATATACGCCCATCTTTAAAATATAAAAAGTCCAAATCTGACTGATTACTTTGATACAGTTCATTTACTTTATTCAAGAATTGTTGAGGATTAACTAATTGATCTGATACGGCTTCAAGAAGTTTGAAGTCAAACTCAGTTTTTCTCAGTTTGGATGGGATCTTCCACATTTTTATAAATTCATCGTTTTTATAGGTCACCAATCCATTAATATCGACCACCAGTAATCCGTCACCGGTTGATTCAAAAATAGCTTTTAAGAGAGACTCACTTTGTTTTAATGCCAGCAGTGTCTGTTTTCGAATGGAATTATCTCTTATAATACTTAAAATATGGGGTGTTCCTTCAAGTTCGATAATGGTTGCCGATATCAGGCCGTTTTTGATGTCTCCATTCTTTGCACAAAATTCTGCTTCAAGATTCTCAACGATACCTTTTGCTTTTAATCCTTCAATAAATTTTTCTCTGTCTGCCGGATTCCTCCAAATTTTCAATTCCATTGAGGTTTTACCAATCACCTCTTCCTCTGTATAACCCATAATTTGAGTAAACCCATGGTTAATGGTAACGTAAGATCCATCATCAAGACGGTTAATATTCATAGAATCGGGACTGGTTACAAAAGCTTTACGAAACTTTTCTTCACTTTCTTTTAACGCGGTTTCTGTTAATTTTGGTTCGGTTATATCGGTATGCGTTCCAACAATTCTAATTGCTTTTCCGTTGTCGTCAAAAATGGCTTCAGCCCTTGAAAGAATATCCACCCAATGACCTTTTTTATGTTTCATTTTAAATTCAAACACAAAGCGGTCAATTTGTTTCGATATGAGTTTCTGCTGAAGTTCCCACGATTTTTTAGCATCTTCCGGTTCGGTATTATTTTCCCAAAATGAAAAATCATTTGGGAGTTCGTAATCAGCATAACCAAGCATTTTTTTCCATCCAACAGAGTAATAGATTTCATTGGTTTCAAGATTCCAATCAAATAAACCATCATTGGAAGCTTTCATCGCGAGGGTGAATCTTTCATCACTCAAATATAATGCTTCTTCAGCCTGCTTGCGTTCGGTAACATCCCGAATTAAACCGATAAATCCGGATACATTACCAATATTATCTTTCAGGTAATAAACATCTGTTTCGCCGGGAAAAACTTCCTGGTTTTTTTTCTTATAATTGACAGTGTACAAGAAAGGAGTTGATGTATTAAAATTTTCTTTTAACGCCTTTCCAAGTGCCATAAATTGTTCTTCGTTCTCGTAACAATACGATGTCTTTCTGCCAATGATTTCATTCTGAGAATATCCAAAGATTTTGGTAAAAGCCGTATTGCAGTCAATAATATTCCGATCGTTATCTGCTACCAGAATTGCATCCCTGATAGAATTAAACAGATATTTATATTGTTCTTCACTTACTTTCAGTTTTTCACTTCCTTCCAGATTAATTTCGGTCAATTCCTGTTTTTCTTCCCGTAATTTATCTTCGGCTTCTTTAATCCGAAACATTACTTTTAACTGGGCTGCCAGTTCTGTATGATCAATAGGTTTTGCCAAAAAAGCATCTGCACCTATGTTAAGGCCTTTTACACGACTCTCTGCATCGGTTTTGATGGCAGTCAGCATAATGATTGGGATATGTCTGGTCAATTCGTTGTTTTTCAGGTTTCTGCAAGCCTCATAACCATCCATTTCTGGCATGATGATATCGAGTAAAATGGTATCGGGATGTTCTTTTCGTGCGATAGCAATTCCTTCGGCTCCCGATAAGGCAGTAAAAACAATACAATCTGGTATTTGGCTTTTAATAACCGCCTTTAGGGTGGTCAAATTGTCTTGTTGGTCGTCGATGGCTAGAATTTTTTTCATATCTATAGTTTCAGGTTTTGAGTTTCAAGTTTCAGGTTTCGCACTTCGACTTTGCTCAGTGTAAAAGTTTCAGGTTGAATGATTATTTAAATTTTGTACCCTTATTGGTTGAATTATTCAAATAGTTGATAAATGAACTGATTTTTTACTTAAAACAATTGTCTTCTCTTTTAAATTTTCAAAATTTTCTTGATTGATATAATTTTTATCGAAAATTCTAAATATATGATCAGTGCATTTTTATATCTATGCTAAATTGGATATTAATTTTTCGATTTTATCTAATAACAACTCTTTTTTGATCGGTTTTGAAATATAATCATCGCACCCGGCATCTATTGCCTTTTCGCGGTCCCCGGATACGGCATATGCCGTTTGTGCTATGATTGGGAGTGATGGTCGAAACTTTTTTATTAGTTTAGTCGCATCATAACCATTCAGAACAGGTATGTTGATATCCATCAGCACTACAACAACGCCCATATTTTCCTTACATATTGTTACTGCTTCCTCTCCATTTACTGCCCAGATTATCTGATAGCCAGGCTTGCTTAGGATGACATTTAAATACTCAAAGCTTGCTTTATCATCCTCAACTACCAGAACTATCTTATCCCTTAGGTCCCCTTTCAATTCATTGCAATTGGTCATGGGAGTTTTAAATGAATAGCTTTTTTCCATTGGTATTGTGAAATAGAATGAACTACCCAGGCCCTTTTCCGATTCAATCCAAATATCACCTCCCAGTAGCTGTGCTAATTTTTTTGAAATCGACAATCCAATACCTGTTCCTCCATATTTTCTGGTATCCGTATCTTCAACCTGACGAAAAATATCGAAAATTAGTTTCTGTTTGTTTTTTGGAATACCTATGCCTGTGTCAATTACAAAAAATTTCAGTTCGGTGTTTCGACTTACTTCAACTTCCCTTCGACTCTGCTCAGGGCGGTCGCTTAGTGCAGGTTGCTCATCTCCCTTATCAACCATATTTAAAGTAAAACCAAACTTAACAGAGCCTTCATCAGTAAACTTAAGGGCATTTTTTAAAAGGTTAATTAAGATTTGTTTCAACCGTGCAGGATCAGTATTGATCATTAAATCTTTTCCCTCGGCCGGGATGTTAAGGTTCACCTCAATCTGATCCTTTTTAAGTTTATGCTGTTCAATTTTGATTATTTCCTTCACTTCATTGAGCAAAGAGCTTATGTTAACAACTTCTTTGATGATCTTTATTTCTCCGGTATCAATAAGCGTAATATCGAATAAATCCTCAACGATTGTAAGCAGATGGTTTCCACTGGTATTAATCGTATGATTAAAGTCGATTATCTCTTCGATTGATAAATCTTTATTTATAATATCGGAAAACCCAATAATGGCATTAAGTGGCGTACGCAATTCGTGCGACATGGTAGCTAAAAATGATGATTTCAACCGATCGCTCTCCTCCGCTTTTTCCTTAGCCTTTTTTAAATCTTCAAGGGTTTGAATCCTCTCTATGAACGAACCTATATTGTAGGCTATAATTTCAAGTACTTCAAGATCCTTAAGTGTATAAGTATCTTGGCGGTGATAATCTTGAATTGTGATAACTCCAATTATTTCTTTTGAAGATGCATTTATAAGAGGTGCGCCTAACCAAACCTTTGAAGGGTGTCCGATTATTTCAAAAGGTTCTGTATTTCTCATTTTATATTGCTCTTCATATGTTATTAAATGGCCTTTTCCAGTCTTGCGAACATAGTCGGTTAGACTACCTTTTAATTTTTCAGGTTCATCACTTTCAAAAATTTCGGTTTCATCTTTATAATATGGGAAAGTAAAGGTGTCGTCGATTTTCCTATAAAGAGCTACGTAAAAGTTTCGTGCATCCAGTATCGAATTAACTTGGTTGTGTACCTTTTCAAGAAATGATTTTAAATCGAGGTTTTCGTGTGAAAATTTTGAAATTTCCAAAATTACTTTTTGCGTTTGTTCGGACCGTTTACGATCTGTAATATCCCTTAAGATAGCATGAATGTATTCTCCATTTTTAAGTGTCATTTTATTTAATGAAACTTCCACGACAAAAGGCTTGCCATTTTTTTTCAAATGGGTCCATTCAAAGTATTGTGGTATTCCTGCGATTACTGCATCAATTTTTTCCTGAGCCTTGATTGTTGATCTCTTTCCATCGGGTTGATATTCTGGTGAGAAATCACCTGGAGGGTGCCCTAATATATCTTCTTCACTACATTCAAACATCTCCAGCGTTCTCGGATTACAAGAGGCAAAGATGTAATCTTTCATAAGAAAAATGGCATCATTTGATGTATCGTATAAATGCCGGTATTTCTCTGCACTTTCGTGATATGCTTCTTCGGCAAGTTTACGTTCGGTAATATCCCGATTATTACTTAAAATGGCTTTTTGACCCCCAAATTCAACCATTGAAGCATTGATTTCAAGGTACAATGGACTTCCGTCTTTTTTATACTGTATTGTTTCAAATTGATTGAAAAAGCCTTCTTTCAGGGTTCGTTGAACATTTTTTTCTCCTACAGCTATATCTTGTGAGACCTTTTTTAACGACATTCCAATAAACTCATCGCGACTTATCCCGTATAGTTTGCACGCACGTTCGTTCACATCCAATACTATTTCACCTTCGGGTGCAAATATGATGATGGCATCATGTGAATTCTCGAACAAACCTCGGAAATCCTGCTCGGATTTCCTCAAATCATTTTCTGTTTTCTTGCGCTCAGTGATGTCAATAATAACCCCATCTATAAAGAGCCATTCACCTTTGGCGTTAAATGTTGCTCTATAATTAGCAGATACCCAAATTAATGAACCATCCTTTTTATTTTCCAGCGTTTCCCTTCCTAACAAAAATCCCTTTTCCTTTAATTCGGAAAGCATTAGTTCTCGCGGATTGCTCTCATCATAATAATCCTTTGCTTCAACTTTTAACAATTCTTCTACCGAATCATAACCATATATTGCTGCCATGGCTGGATTTGCCGATATCACTTTTCCTTCGTAAGTGGATCGAAAAACACCTACCGGTAAATTTTCCATCAATGAACGATAACGTTCTTCGCTTTCGATCAAGGTTTGTTCGATCTTTTTTTGACCGGAAACATCGACAATGATAGCTCTGATTCCTTTAAATACACCATCCTTTATAATTGAATCGGCATGGAAATGAATATGAAATTTGGAACCGTCCTTTTTTAAGGCTTGATATTGTAATGTTTTTGGAGGGTTTAATCCTTTGACGCGTCCAATAAAATATTCTTTTGCCCTTTCCCTATCTACAGGGATCAATAAATCAATCCCATTTACGCCTTTTTCGAAATCTTTTTCTGAGAGCCCTGATAACTCATGTGCACGCTTATTCGCGTAGGTAATTATTAAGTTTTGGTCAGTTTCAATGACAGCTTCCGGTAATAATTCAACCAATTCCTGAAACCGACGATCACTTTCTTTAAGTGCTTCCCTTATCCTGACAAATTCTGTAATGTCTGTAGCAATAATCATGATACAGTTTTGGTTATCTGCATTATCGAAAGGAAGCATCACCGTTTGGAACCATCGTTCGTCGCCAAAATCATTGATGAAATGATCCTCAGTGAGATGATAGGGTTTTTTAGTGTCAATAACATGCTGTTCCGTTTTTCTAAGCTCATTATAATCATTCGTTTTAAAATAATCTTTTGCTAACTGATAATCATAGGTTCCAATTAACTTTTCAGGTGTTGTCCTGTGGTAATCAGCCATTCCTTTGTTAACAACCAGGTATTTCCCATTCCTGTCTTTTACAAAAATTAAATTTGGAGAAGTATCGATGATATCGCGGAGCATTCGCTCATTGCTTTTTAGTTTTGATTCAAAAGCTTTTTGATCAGTGATATCTCTTGAAACTGAAAGAATTTTGTCACCCACAATATTTAGCGCGCTTTGAAGAAAACGCCATTCGCCTGCTTTATTTTTAAAACGGTATTCAATTGTTCTACTTGTGGGCAAATGTTTGCCATTGAATAATTTTTTAGCTTTTGATCCAACGTATTCCACAAGCAAAGGGAGTAATCTTTTTTTATCGTCAGGATGGATAAAATCGAAAAAAGATTTCCCAATTAAGTCTTCTACTTCATAATCCAGAACAGATTTTATGGAGGGACTGACATAAATATACTTCGCCTTGAGATCGAAGGTTGTTATACCAATATTATCGCTTGTATTTTCGGCAATTAACCGAAACAGTTCTTCACTTTCCATCAACTTTTTGGTTCGTTCCCTGACCTGTTCTTCAAGCAAGTTCTTATCTGTGCGCAATTGATCTTCCGCATCCTTGATTCGGAACATAACTTTAATTTGGGAAATTAGTTCTATCGGATCAATTGGTTTTGAAAGAAAAGCATCCGCACCTAAATTAAATCCTTTTACACGGCTCGCAATATCGGTTTTAATAGCGGTTACCATGATGATCGGAATATGTTTGGTCAATTCATCGGCTTTGAGTTTTTCGCAAACCTCATAACCATCCATTTGTGGCATGATGATATCCAACAGAATGGTGTCGGGTTGCTCTTTTCTGGCGATTTCGATACCAATTTTTCCCGTCATGGCAGTTAATACTAAACAATCATCTATCTGGTTTTTAATTACCGCTTTTAGGGTAGTTAAATTATCTTGCTGGTCGTCGATTGCTAGAATTTTTTTCATTTTGTTATTCAATTATAAATTGCTGATTAAGCTTTATTTAAGTATTACTTGTCATCTCGAAGAAGGAACGACTGAGAGATCTCTCCCTTTGGTCGAGATGACAAAAACATTTATTTCATATATTATTCATCATTCTTTTCCCCATATTACCAGCTCACCTACTTAACTTACTTACTAACTCAACCACTCAACTTACTCTCCAACTCTCCCACTCACTTCACTCACCTACTCAACAACCTCCCAATCTCTGCAATTAATTCCAAATGATCAATCGGTTTCGAAACATAACCATCACATCCCGACTTTAAGAAATTTTCCTTATCGCCTTTCATAGCCTGGGCTGTTACGGCAATAAGTGGTATGTTTTTCGTTTCATTGTCTGCTTTCAGCATTTTGATTACTTTAGTACCACTCACTTTGGGTAGTGACATATCAAGAAGAATCAAATCCGGTTTTTCCGATTGAGCCTTCATTAACCCTATTTCACCATCTAAAGCTTCTGTGATATTGTATTTCCCTTTTAGAATGGCTTTAATGGTAGTCATATTGTCCAGATTATCTTCAACGATGAGGATGTTGAGTAAATCGGTTGTAAGTTTCAGGTTTGAGGTTTCAGGTTTCAGGTTTTGCACTTCGACTTCCCTTCGACTCCGCTCAGGGCGGGCGCTCAGTGTATAAGTTTCGGGTTTCAGGTTTTCTTTTTCTTTTGAACTTGAAACTTGTAACTTGGAACTGGAAAGCTTTGGCTCATTTCCCAACATGAGTTTTACTTTATAAATCAAACCGTCAATATCAACATCGCCTTTGTGGATGAGTTGCTGAATATGATTGGCACTGAGTTTTGCCATATCCTTTCGGGTTAAATCTTTGGCCGTTAAAATCAGGACCGGTGTTTTTTTGCTTTTCTCGGTAGCCCGAAGTTGCTCTAAAACCTCAAACCCATCTATATCAGGCATCATCAGGTCGAGGATAATTCCATCGGGATGGTTATATTTCATATAATCCAGTGCCTGCCGGCCCCCACTTGCCACATCTACTGTATAATGCTCTTTTTCCAATACGGTTTTTACCTGAATGATCGCTTCTGGATTATCTTCCACCAGAAGAATACGGGTTGTTGGATCCTGATTTTCTGAAATATGGATTTTCTTGGTTCTTTCAAGTTCCATAATAATCCGTTTAATTTCACGCAATAAATTTTCGGGATTGACCTGACTTTTTGTAATAAGAGCAGAGACATTACCACTGAGCCTGCTTTTTTCTTCCTTATTCAAATCCTTAGCAGTTACTATAATTACAGGTAAGTTTTGGGTTTCTTTTTTCTTTCGAATTTCCTCCAGAACTGTGAACCCATCCATCCCGGGCATCATCAAATCAAGGATCAATATATCGGGGTTTTTTACTTCTAATAATTTAAGGCATTCCTTACCTCCACTTGCCAAAATAGGTTTTATATTTTGCGACTCGATTATTTTTGATATTTGAGTCAATTCAAATTCATTATCATCGACGATCATCACAGAATCAGGTAATTTGATGATTTCCTTTATTTGTGAAATTAAAATATGTTTATTGACTGGCTTATTGATAAAACCAACGGCGCCCAATGCAATTCCTGTATCCCGGTCATCGGAAACAGAAACCACAATTACGGGGATGTCTTGGGTTCTTAAATTACTTTTTAGTTTTTGCAAAACTTCCCAACCATCCATATCTTCCATTATAATGTCCAGGGTTATGGCAAAAGGCTGATGGAATTCGGCAAGTTTCAGGGCTTCCTTTCCGGATGTTGTAGTGATGGTTTTGTATCCTGCTTCAAGCAGGTATTCTGAAATGAGTTTTACTGTTTTTGGATCATCATCAACCACCAGTATGGTATTTTGCCCGGAACTTATGTTGGTGTTCTCAAATTGGGATGACTGAGATATTTGGAATTCCTCATGCC
Organism: Bacteroidetes bacterium HGW-Bacteroidetes-17; assembly: GCA_002840985.1. Classification (GTDB taxonomy): domain Bacteria; phylum Bacteroidota; class Bacteroidia; order Bacteroidales. The sequence goes on along the minus strand of PHDM01000064.1, from coordinate 8,259 downwards.
ATTTTATTGGAATAGTGATGGTGAAGATAGAGCCCTTCCCCAGTTCACTCTCAGCCTTAATCTCACCTCCCAAAATATTCATCATTTTTCGTGCAATGGCTAAACCCAGTCCTGTTCCTTCATAATGGCGTGAAGAGGTTCCATCCACCTGCCTGAACTCATCAAAAATGTATGGAAGTTCTTCGGCAGCAATTCCTATTCCGCTATCTTTTACTTCAATAAATGTATGTTCTAAATTATGTCTTACTACAATCGCAACCGTTCCTTTATCTGTAAATTTTACCGCATTCCCAACAATATTTGTTAATACCTGATGAAGTCGTAATTCGTCGGTTTCTATTTGATTTATTCCATCAGGAATATTCAAGGAGAGGGAAAGTCCTTTCTGCTCTGCCAGACCTTGCATATTCTCTTTTATGATTGTCAGAAATGATGATAGAGAAAATGGTTTTGGTTCTATTTCTATTTTCCCTGCTTCAATTTTCGAAAGATCGAGAATATCGTTGATGAGTGCTAAAAGCCTTTTGCCATTGCGCTCAACAATTTCGAGATAATTATTTTCTTCCTCACTAAGTTTTTTACTTGCCTGTAGCATCAACACTCGTGAAAGGGCCATGATTGAATTTAATGGGGTACGCAATTCATGACTCATATTTGAAAGGAATTCGCTTTTAAGCTTATTTGCGGATTCCACTTGTTTTCGCTGAGCATCCAACTCTATATTTTGTTCCAAAAGTTCTTCAGAATTTTGTTGCAGCTCAGCAGCCTGATCCTGCAATTCTTCGGCCTGATCCTGCAGTTCTTCCGATTGGGCCTCAAGTTGTTGGTTAATCCGCCCTAAATGTTCAGCTAAAATTCTGGTTCTTTCGTTTGCTATTAAATTTGAATATGAAGTGTTGATACTTACCCATGAATGTTGAAGTATTTCCAGGCTATCTTTACTGAATTTCTGAATGTTTACCAGTGAAATGATTGCAATCGTGCTTTCCTCAACGATGATAGGAATGGTAATAATTTCTTTAGGGATGGCTTCTCCTACAACCGTATTAAACCTGAAAATGGTATCAGTCGGAATGTTTTGTAAGTGAAAGATGTTTTTGGTGGATAATACATTGCCAAATTCTCCTTGTGGATTCATAGCACTGAAAGGTTTAAGCATATCTTCATTGGCACCAACCGATGCAAAATGTTCATATTCCATGCTTGCCTCGTTCAGAATATAGAAAGTACTCATGTTGGCATCGGTTATTTTCATCAATCGCCTGAGCAACGATTTACCAAACTCCTGTATGCCGGATCTGCCAATCATGGTTTCTGAAATGTCTGATATTCCTTTATTGATCTTGATTCTCGATTCGGTCAATTCTGCCATTTTATTAAACTCATGAGCCAAAGAACCCAATTCATCAGCAGAATTGATTTGATTTCGAATGGAAAAATCGCCTGCCCCAATTTTTTGAGCAGCTTTATTCAATGCAACAACGGGTTTAGAAATAGAATTGCTGACAAATAACGCAACGAATAAAATGGCGAACAGGGAAATAATGAAAATAACAGCGAAGTTTAACAGGATCTCACGAATGGGGGCGTTTATTTCATAAGTGTCCTGCTTACATATAAAGCCCCAGTTCATTTCAGGGATAAAAGTAAAAGCTGCCAGAACAGGAACCCCTCTATAATCTTTGGTTTCTGCTATTCCCGTTTCTCCTCGCGTAGCTCTAAGCACAGGTTCTGCAGAGATTTGAAGTTTGAGAGGTGCATTCTCAGACCACCTCAGTTCATTCAATGCCAATCCATCTTTATTAACAATCAATGTTTCTCCGGTTTCTCCTAAACCAACCCTGTGGAGCAACATTGGGTAGAGTGATTTTTGCAAGTCAATTCGTGCTACCAAAATGCCAACAATGTCTTTGCCTTCATGTTTGTTGCAAAAAATGGGCATTGAATAAGTAAGGGTATAATCTGATAAGAGTTCAGAATAATAAATATCCTTAATGTATAGGGTACGCGAATTCATTGGCATCATAAAGAAGTCTTTAGCCGAATGATTCCGCCCTTCAGATGTACTATTAGTAGAAACCAAAACTTCACCATTAAGCGGATTTAAAATAAAAAACTCGCGATAGGAATGGTAATTTGTTAAATAACGGGATAGTATTTGTCTCGTATTATCCAAAACTCCCATTTCCATATCCGTATATTCATTTTTTGAAAAATCCAATTCCAACACCTTGAATTCATTGTCGTTTGATATTGACATCATGTCCCCTTTTCTTTCATTAAGCCAGTCATTTAATCGGCTAACTTTTAAATCACGGATGGCGGTGAGTTTGCTGACAGCTGTAGACTCAATAACCTGAACCCTTTGATAATAAGTAATTACAAGGGTAGTCGTCAATGGAAGCAAGGAGATTAAAAGAAACCAATAAGTTAAGTGGCCCCTGATGCTTTTAAATTTTCGTAGTTTCATTTCTTTACGCTTTATGTTTCATTTCAAGTTTCGCACTTCGACTTCGCTCAGTGTAAAAGTTTCATGTTTCAAGTTTGTACATCCTAGAACCTGAAACCTGGAATCTGGAACCTCACTTCCCCTCCAATGCCCTGATTCGCTCTTGTAAATTTCTTATGGTTAATTCCCTTCCAACAAATACCTTCATGGCATTATCGAGTTCTTTATTTTTAGCTGCCAAATCTTTGGTGCGTTCCTTAACCAGGTCTTCCAATTGTTCGCGATGTTTTTTGAGTTCATTTTCCGCTTTTTTTCTATCGGTAATGTTAATCGCGAGACCTATTAATCCAATCACGTCACCTTCCGGATTAAAATGTGGGGTGCTCCAGTTTGTAAAATGATTTGGCCCAATCTGAACTTCCATACTATTCGTTTCTCCATTTAAAGCTGTATGAATGCCCTCCAAAATATCAGGAAAATCCTTATAAAAATCAAATACAGATTGTCCGACAACCTGGCCGGGTTTAAGTCCAATTTTTTCAAGCCCTTTTCCTTCAGAAACCGTGAATATACCGTTCTTATCCACTAAATAAATAATTTCTTCAATATTGGTGACCAGCATTTTAAATTTCTGTTCGCTTTTAGATAATGCTTCTTCAACCTGCTTACCCTCAGTTAAGTCTTGATAAACAGCAACAATTTCTCCCGATGTCAATTTATACACATAATTTTTTCTGTATCCCTGAATTCTTTCATCTTTGTAAACTGATACAGGAAAATGCTCCGGGTTTCCGGTTTTCAAAACATTTTGAAACACTCTGAAAATGCCAAATTCCACTACTCCCGGGAAAACCTCAGTAACTTTTCTCCCAACAATTTCATTTTTTGATATGTTTTCAACTTTCTCGGCGACATGGTTAAAATCAACAATGATAAAGTTTTTACCATTGTCTATTGGTTTATATACTGCTACACAAATTGCCGTACTTTCAATGATTCCTTTGTATCGTTCTTCAATTTCCTTTAGTGCATTATCATTATTCTTATGTTCCCTGTCAGATTTTTCCAGTTCAGCAATTTTAGCTTGTAATTGAGCGATCTCCGTTAGAAGCTCTTCATTAGATTTTCCCATATCTCAATATTTAGTTGAGTAGTATAGTGGTTTAGTTGGTCAAGTTAGATTTGAACCTTCTAAACTACTTTGTTATTTCGTGCAATTTATGTTCACTTTTTTAAAATAAAATTGGTATTTCAATTTTTGTTTCACCCGATTTATCTTAAATCTATTGTCAAGGTTCCTCAACACTTCACCCATTCTTTCTATATATTTTACAACAATTATTTACTCTGTTAAATTTATGTTTAAAGCCTTCAATGGGTACTTCAGCTTCACCAAGGATCAAATATCCATTCGGATTAAGCGACTTATATAACTTATTAAATATAAGATTTTGATGCTCCAATTCAAAATAAATTAAAACATTCCGGCACAACACCAAATCAAAGCCTCCATAAATGCTTTCAGCTGGTACTGAATGATGTTTGTCGAGCATATCGTAAAATGAAAACCGGACCATATTTTTTATTTTTGGATCGATTTCGAAGTGATCATTCTTAAAAGTGAAATATTTTTGAATCAGTCCATATTTAACATTCTTGATGCTATGCGCGGTGTAACTTCCTTCTGAAGCTCTTTTTAAAGCTTTTTTGTCGATGTCAGTTGCAAAAATGCTTAGATTCATGCTCATCTTTTCTTTTTCCACAAATTCATTGATCATGATGGCCACAGAGTAAGGTTCTTCACCAAATGAACAACCTGCCGACCAAATTCTTAAATGTTGATCATTCGCTTTTATTTTATTCAGAAAAAGTTCAGGTATAATGGTTTTACGAATGTGTTCAAATGATAATGAATTTCGGAAGAATCGACTGACATTGATGGTAAATATGTCGATTAAGCTATCTAATTCATCCGGATCTTCATGAAGTAAGTTTAAATAGTCATCAATATTTTGAATTTTAATGGTATAAAGTCTTTTCTGAATTCTCCTTTCGAGCATGGCAGTGCGGTATCCGGTAAAATCAAATCCCCTTTGCTCGTTTAAAAAATTTAGGATGTTTTTAAGTGCATCATTCTTCATGGTTAGGATTTGTTAGCTGTTAGAGACCAATTTACTTAAAAACACCCATATTTTATTGCTGGTTATTTTATGGTTTTCAATGATCAAAATTAGTAGCAATCCATACTGTCATAAAGTGTTAAAAGAATTTACCCTATAATATCAGCGATTCTTAGGGATTCAAATAAACCTCGTAACAATTTTCATAAATATTTAGTTTACAAAAGATAAAGTGCTTAATGCGATGAGATATTTCAACTATCTCAATTGCAAAAGTTTGACATATTATTTAACGAGTTTATTTTCACGTGCAATTAAACCCAGTTTAAATCTCAATAGATTGAAAACTAATATCAAAGATATGACTGTTGCTAAAGATACATATAGGCGATTTACCTAATTTGTACGAACACAGTTATGAAGTATGCGACTATTAATTTTAAAGGAATAGTAGGTTATTCTTAGTAAATAACTGAACTTGGAAAGGTTTTCATGAATAATGAAACCTTGTTTTTTAAAATTTAAGCTCAGTACAAAGATTCATTTTTGGATTTGAGGGATGGCTTCCCTTCTTTTTTTAGGGAAGCCATTCCTTATCCCGTGTAATGAAAATATTTATTCATGGGATAAATTTAATAACAGTCAACAAGGGTTTTTATTTTTATAAGTTCGGATGGATTTTCAATTTTTTCCTGAGTAAGAAATCTTAAAGTTTTAGATTTCCCGGGTACAAGATCAAAATAGTTCTTCGTAAAACGACCTGTAATTCCTTTAAATTCAAGATAAAGATTTTTAGCCAGTTTGTTCGTTTCGACAATTATTTCATACCCTTCACTGATTCTTGAACACTGGAATTTGATCTCAGGTTTAGGTAAATGAAGTTCTTTTGTTGTACTGAAATAATAGAATCGATCAATTATATCTCCTTCAGGAATATTCAAATGGGCATACATCAGCATACGTTTCGGATTGAATGAAGCAGGTAATATTTTCTTAGAAAAACGATAATATTTTTGACTTGAGTTTGACGGAATATTGATTTTCACCTGATCACTCCATAAAACATTTCCATCAAAATCAATGAGCTGTAAATCAAGTTCGTTATCTAAATTCTCCATCCGATCAGAAACAATCCATACAAATACCGAATCATCCTGTTGTTCAAATGAAATCATTAAATCTTTAAAGACTTTCTGAGCTTGATAATGTAATGCTTTCCAGTTGCCGTAATAATCGATGCCCGACCATGAAATTACCGGCCAACAGTCATTCAATTGCCAATACAAAGTACCCATGCAATAAGGCTTTGCCCGTCGATGGGCTTCCAAAGCGATGCCTACCCCTTTAGCTTGCAACAGTTGGCTTACATAAGCATAATCTTCAAAGTTTTCAGGGATCTTGTACTCATCCTTCATGTACTCATTAATAATTTCAAAGCCCTTATTGTGCTTTTCATGTGTTTTGAGGGCAGAAGAATAAAGGTATTTGTCTTCCGGCAGTAAAACTGAATCGAAGGTTGCATTGGCCGGGAAGCCCTGAAATCCATATTCGCTCATGAATCTCCCGACCTTTTCGTTGTATATACTGAATGGTTCTTTTCCCCACCAAACACCCCAATAATGCGAATCTCCTTCCTCCATACTCTCTTTGTGTCCCCAACCAATTTTAGGGGAGGAGGCCCAATACTGATGGTTCGGATCAAGGTTATTAATTTGCTCAGGCAATATTTGATGGAAGTGTAATTTATATGCTTCCCAAATCTCAGATTGCTGGTCTTCGGTCCAATTAAATTGTTGCTGCCAACCCCAATTATGCCAGGCTTCGTCAACTTCATTATTCCCACACCAGAGGGCAAGGCTTGGATGATTTCTTAACCGGATAATTTGATCAATGGCTTCCAGTTTGCAATTCTCAATAAAATGATCGTCTCCAGGATACATGCTCCCTGCAAACATGAAATCCTGCCAGATAAGGATTCCGTTTTCATCACAGAGTTTGTAAAACAAATCGCTTTCATAAACACCACCGCCCCATATACGCAGCATATTCATATTGGCCAGCCTGGCACTTTCGATGATCGATTTATATTTTAAAGAATCAACCCTAGTCAGGAAATTATCTTGTGGTATATAATTGGCTCCTTTCATGAAAACAGGAAATCCATTTAGTTCGAAATAAAATGACTTTCCAACTTCATCATCCTTTTCAATAAGTTTTAACGTCCTTATTCCTATTTGGTTATTTTTTTTATCTATGATTTTGTCTTTTACAGAAATTATCGTGTTGAAATGATAAAGATGAGCTTCTCCCAAACCGTTTGACCACCAAAGTTTTGCCTGAGGAATTTGAAAGTTTATCTTAAGGATGGATTCACCAATATTCAACTCTCTTTTTTCCAAAAACAAGGGTTGATCATCATTCAGGATTTTTATTTCAATTTCCTTATTTATTTCAGAATGAATTTCGATTTCCGCTGAAATAAAAGCTGTTCCATTGACGATAGAATCGGTTGAGAAGTAGGTTGTGTGAATTTGGGTTTCTTGTTCGCTCATTAAGTACACCGGCTTCCAGATGCCTGAGGTGACAATTCGAGGGCCCCAATCCCAGCCAAACTGATAGGGTGCCTTGCGGGTGAAGGCTCTTTGTTCAGGCAGAGGAAAGGCTGATTTTTTGGCTGCTTCTTCATTCTTTTTTAAGGGAGAATAAAAATGAATTTTAAGCTGATTATTTTGTTTGAGGAAACTAGAAACTTCAACTTTCCATTGGCGGAACATGTTGTCGGTTTGGAGTAGAAGTGAATCGTTCAGATAGACTTTGGCGTAAGTGTCAAGGCCTTCAAAGATGAGAAATGTATTTTTGTTTTTTAGAAACTGTTTGTCAAGTTCAAATTCATTCAGATATTCCCAATCTTCATTGGCAACCCACTGTATGCTGTCTTCATTTGATCGGTAAAAAGGATCTTCGATCAAACCTGCATTTAGCATGTCAAGATGAACAGAACCCGGCACTTCTGCCGGCAAATATTCAGAATTTCCGGCTTGTCTGAATTTCCAGTTCCTGTTCAATTCAATTTTTGAAACTTCTTGAATTGACTTATAACAGCCCGAAACCAAAAAGGTTAGTAAGATAATTATGCCAAAGATGTATTTATTATACATAAATCAATGATTGATTGCATGGATGATTGATTTCAGTTTTAGCAAGTCGTTTTGTTTGTGAGTATATTCATTATAATTGGGGAAGCTTCCCATTTTTACATCTTCTCTGCGAAATATCATTTTGCTTTCAATCTCTGTTCTGCATGAAACATGATATTCTTTGGCTTTGCAATGGTTCATTATTTTTGGAAAATTCGTTTCATTGATGCCACTTCCCGGCATGATGATGATTCTGTTGTCAGCTATTTTTACTAATTCGCTAAGTAATGTCAATCCATCTTCTGCTTTGTTTTTTTGTCCAGAAGTGAGGATACGGTCGACACCTAAATTGATCAAAGTCTCCATTCCCTCAAAAGGGTTATCGCAAAGGTCGAATGCCCTGTGAAAGGTGATACTCATAGGTCTAGCAAGGTTGATCAGCGATTTGCAGATTTCTACATCAATTTTCCCATCCCGAGTTAGCATACCGATAACAACACCATCAGCCCCAAGCGATTTGGCGATCCGGATATCCTTCTTCATTATTTCAAGT
>PHDM01000063.1:18355-25342 GCA_002840985.1 Bacteroidetes bacterium HGW-Bacteroidetes-17 | reverse complement strand
TTGTGATAAATAAATTGGCTTTTTTTCCTTTGGCTATGCTGCCAAGCTGATGACTTAAATTCATAGCATAAGCACCGTTTAGGGTAGCTGCATTTATGGCTTCTTCGGGGGTCATTTTAAGTTTTATGCACGCCAACGACAACACAAAAGGAATGTTGCCTGATGGGGTAGAACCTGGATTAAAATCGGAGGCTAAACAAATGGGTAATTTATTATTAATGAGTTCTCTTGCAGGAGCATAAGGAATAGTTAAAAAGAAAGAACAAGATGGAAGTAAGGTTGGCATTACATCAGCATTTTTTAAATCGGCAATGTCTTTTGGTGTCATTACTTCTAAATGATCTACAGAAAGTGCGTTGTTTTTAATTCCTACTTGAATTCCTCCAATAGAGTTAAATTGATTTACGTGTATTTTTGGGATTAATCCAATGCTAATTCCTGCTTGCAAAATTTGAGTGGTTTCTTCGGGAGTAAAATAATTTTTTTCGCAAAAAACATCAATAAAATCGGCTAAGTTTTCTTTTTTTATAATAGGGAGCATTTCGTTAATAATGCTGTCAATATATCCTTTTCTATTGTCTTTAAATTGCAAAGGCAGAGCGTGTGCACCTAAAAAAGTGGCTTTTATAGTAATTGGACTTGCTTTTTTTAGTCGCTGAATAACACGGAGCATTTTTATTTCTGCTTCAACAGAAAGACCGTAGCCACTTTTAATTTCAACGGATCCAGTTCCTGTTTGTTGAATTTCTCTTAATCGAATTAAGGCACTTTCAAACAACTCGTCTTCGGTGGCAGCTTGCAATTTTTTTGCTGAGTTTAATATTCCGCCACCTTTGGCAGCAATTTCTTCATAACTTAATCCGTTAATTCTATCCACAAATTCTTCTTCGCGCGAAGCAGCAAAAACTAAGTGAGTGTGCGAATCGCAAAAAGAAGGTAATACCATTTTGTCAGTAGCATCAATTATTTCTAAATCAGACCAATCGGAAATTCCTTTCCAGTTTTCCATTGTTCCAAAATCGGCTATTAAACCTTCTTCAATGGTTAGCCAAGCATTTTTTATGGTAGGTAAAATTGCCATTTCTTTTCCTGCAATTTTATTTTGTGTAGTTACCTGAACTAATTCTTTGATGTTTTTTATGAGAAGTTTTTTCATTGTTGATTAGAATCTTTTTAGGGGTAGTTATTCTACAAAAATAACATAAAAAATACCGCAACCAAATAGGGTTGCATCTTATTAAATTTAACCTGAGTTAATATTTATCGCTATCCTACTTATATTTTCGGGACTTATATCGGGATCTGCTGAAGTTTTATACTTTTCTTAGTCCTTCCAATTTAAATGAAATTGCTTCATCAACTCTAAAAAGCAAGCAACACGTTTAAAAAGCTGTTAGAAAGACAAAAGTGTTTAAATGCTTAAAATTATCAGTATTAAGGTAATTACATTTCTAGCACAAGTGTGAGTTTATTAAAGTCGGCTGCACTATTAATTACCTTTCTGTATTCTTCAAAAATAGTTGTTGGTATTTCCAACACAGTATAATATTCATCGCATATAATAGTAAGTGTATTTCCATCTATTTTATAATGTGAATGAAACTCAAAAAATATTTCGCCATCTTCTTTATACACATTTTGAATATTTATTTTTTCTAAATTAGTGATGGTATATCCATCAGGAATTAAAACAGTTAGTTCTCTATGGTAACTTCTTTTAAAGTCATTCTCAAGAACTAATTTCCTATCATTATCCTGATACATTTCTTGTTGTGGGCCAATAAGTTCTCCAACTTTAAAAAGATATTTATCACCTGCTTTTTCAACAAAATCTTCTGAAGTAACTTGTGCTGTTATTTTATAGGGTTCGTATCCAAAACTCTTAGGGTTGTCATTTTCTAGTTTTTTAGAAACAATGGTCATTTCTTGGCTTATAAATTTAATTTGTTCATTTATCAAATCTTCCTTGTCTTGCTCTTTTAATAAGTGGATTATTGTTTGGTAATTCATTGAATAATAACCACCTGTTTCTAATACCATATCTAAAGTTGTTTTTGTTAAATCATCTTTATCAAAGGTAACTTTAGTAAATATTTTACTGTATGTTTCTGTATGACTTACTGGTTCGATAAATTTAATTTTCCCAACTCCTGTTTTAAATTCGCCCATTTGAATTTGTTTGATAGTAGCCGCAAGAATCTCGGAAATCGGACTTTCTTTTAAAATCTGCTTTAGTTCTTGTCGGACAATTTTACGTTTACTCCGGTCTGGTTCAATTATGCTGTGCATCTTGCAAGATTCTACCAAACCAAGGATAGCGATATCTGCCTCGGTTTTTGGTTTTTTATAAATTAACACTTCTCTCAGATTGTATATTAATTTTTGTCTTGAACTGGTGTCAATCAGATAGCTTCTTCTATAGGGAATCCATAAAAATTTTAATTCCTTGATTCGAATCAGCCTTTTTTTTGCAAGTCCATCTAAGAATATCCATTTAAATTTTCTGGGTCGGCGGCCGAATTTTTGAATCCAAAATCTTGGTTTATGCAGGCGATGTCCAAGTTGTATGGATTGAATAATCTCTTCAAAGATTGGATAGTCGGGATCTATTGTTACCGGCTGTTGCTCAATTACCACACGAGCTTCCTTAAGTGAAATGATTTTTCTGAGCGAAAGTTCGAGTAAAATGGCTCCTGCAATTCCATATTTGAAATGGATGGGAGGAATTTTAAATCTTCCTTTTTCAGGATGATGGGCAATCAATAAAAATTTTTCAATTGTATTTAATTCCATAGTTGGGGTCCTGGTTTTGATTAAAAGGCAAAAAGGATTTGTTATTGTTAAAAGATTATTTCTCGGTTTTTTCTTTAGGAAATCTGCCTGCATCCTTTAACGCTTTACTCAGCATCCATTCAATCTGCCCATTGGTGCTGCGGAATTCATCCGCAGCCCATTTTTCAATCGCCTTCATCACTTCAGGACTCATTCGTAAAGCAAATGCTTTTTTAGCCATAATTATTAGTTTCGTTTAATCCTTTTTTATCATATTTAAAAGCTTGCTTCCCTGCTCCAAGAATAGTCTTAATTCTATTTCTTCGATAATCCATCTGTTCGTTTTTAACCCTATAATGGATTTATCTGTTAGTTTTGGGTTGTAGTGCATAGAATTCTCTTCCACCACTAATTCAATAGGCGAAACTTTATTGTATAATTTTAGAAATTCTAAGCCTACTTTTTGATTTACAACTTGCTTTACAAAACTATCCTTAGAACAATTAATGAATAATTTTTTATCTAATTCTGAAATTCCTGATTTAGCGTTATGTCTAAAAGTCAAGAAATCAATCCAAAATTTTGGTCGAACCTTAAGTTCAGGAATTTCTCTATTAGAATAATTCCGAAATATTCCCGAAAAAGTATAATTAGCACCACCATCAAATGCAACATAGTTATATGTGTTTCCTCTTACTGTATATTCTAATAGAAAAAACTTTTTATTTACCAGAGAACCCATATTTGATATGATTGAGGTATTTGGCTGTGTATTTGACGAAAAGCTATAATTATTCTTCTTTGCAAAATCAGTTAATAATTCAATAGATGATTTTTCCATAAGGAATTAGATTATTGATGTAAAGTCCCGGTATTGATTACCGGAGATGCATCTTTATCGGAGCAAAGCACCACCATTAGATTACTGACCATGGCGGCTTTTTTCTCATCGTCAAATTCAATAATTTCTTTTTGAGATAACTGTTCCAGTGCCATTTCAACCATGCTGACTGCCCCTTCTACAATTTTGTAACGTGCTGCCACAATTGCTGTAGCCTGCTGTCGGCGAAGCATAGCACTTGCAATTTCAGAAGCATAAGCCAGGTAAGAAATACGAGCCTCCATCACACGAATTCCTGCGATAGCAAGCCTCTCCCTAAGCTCTTCCTCCAATTTCTCATTGACATCTTCACCGCCCGAACGCAAGGTGATGTCGGCCTGTTCGTCATCAAAATTATCATAAGGATAATGTCCTGCCAGTTTTCGGATTGCAGCTTCACTCTGGATATTTACAAAATGAGTAAAGTCGTCCACTTCGAATGCAGCCTTGTAAGTGTTTTCTACCTTCCAAACCAACACGATACCGATCATGATCGGGTTGCCTACCTTATCGTTTACCTTGATTGGATCGCTATTAAGATTTAAAGCCCGTAACGATATTTTCTTTTTGTTAAAGAAAGGATTCACCCAATAAAATCCGTTTTCTTTAATGGTTCCTTTATAAGCTCCAAATAAAACCAACACGCTTGATTCATTGGGGTTTACAACAACAAATCCTCCGGTACAAAACACTGCAATGGCTACGATAATGAAGAGTGGGAACATTTTTACAAAAATAATGCCGAGTACAGGAACAATGATAAATAACAGGATAAGGAATAAGGCAATGTATCCTGATGTGGGCAAATAAGTTTTTTCTTCTTTCATGGTTTTTTAATTTTTAGGATGATATTAAAATGATATCACAATGATACACTAATTTTAAGAGGAAGTCAAGTGTTTTTTTAATTGCTTCACGTTTTTTAATTATTTTTTCCATCAATACAAATAGAAGAATCTATCTGAAATCTTAAATAGATATCATTATTATTGAATTTGGAAAATTAATTTTTAGTAATAACCAACTTTTGATAGGATGTCAAATTAGTTATATATTTATAGCCATTTTATGAAAATGCACTTATCAGAAAAAAAAATTAATCTTATTGCAAAAGGCAGTACCGAAGCTTTTAAGGAGCTTTACGATAATCTATTCCCATCATTGGCTTCATTTACAATGAATCTGGTGAAGGATAAAGATGAGGCCTCTGATATTGTACAAGAAGCATTGTTAGTATACTGGAATAAGAGAAATGAATTTGAAAAACTAGATAGTGTAAAGGCTTTCTTGTACGCCGTTATAAAAAACTTAGGATTAAATTATTTGAGATCGAAAAAAGTTCATGCAAAACATCTCGATTACATTAAAAATAATGAGACCTATTATTTTAAGAATGCAATCATTGAAGAAGAAACTATTTCTTTAATTAAAGCTGCTCTTGCAGATCTACCACTCCAAACAAAAAACATCGTTGAGTTGAGCATGATGGGTTCAAAAAATGAGGACATTGCCGAAAGACTTGATATATCAAGAAATACTGTTAAAACGCTTAAATTGCGTGCTTATAGGGTATTGCGCGAGAAATTAAAAAACCACGTGTTTGCTTTACTGCTGTTGTCAGAGCTTTTGCTTAAATAGATATGGTGTTTACATGTTCATGTGCTTACGTGTTATACCTCCTGCCTTATAATTCATATTTTTCAATTCACTAACACTGAACTTCTGAGCCTTTAATCTTTTAAACAAATTTGTTTTTCCCAGATCTAAAATAAATAGTACCTTCTAGTCACCCATTTTTAATAAGAGTGTTAATTATAAATAAATGAAATAACTAAAAGTGTCTTTTTCATGAATTTTTCAGAATATATAAACATTAGTAAACTTATTGCACGTAGTTTGATTAAAAACTTAGTTGTAGAAGAACGTAACGAGTTGGACAATTGGCTTAAAGAAGATCCATCACATAAGCAGTTAATCGAAAACATAGTAAATCAGGAAAATTGGGAAAGGAGAGATGAAAACATTAAGCTGCTTGATAAAATTCTGATCTGGGAAAATATTAATAATCAAATTAGGATGGTCAAAGAAAAGCCGATTTTCCCAATTAAAAAAGCAATCCAATATGCTGCAGCAATCATCATTCCGCTGGCAATGATTTATGGCGGATGGTATTTGTATAAAGAAATCCCAATAAAACAGAATAATCAAATGGCACAAATCAGGCCTGGTAAATCAAAAGCAAGATTGACTTTAGGTAATGGTCAAGTTGTGGAATTGGGGAAAAATGATACTATTTTAAGTACAAAAGATGAAAATATAAAAATAGAAATTGACACAGGAAAAGTTGAATATAAAAAAGATGGCTTGCCTAGACTTAAAAAAGAGATTCATAAGATAGAAGTTCCCAGGGGGGGGGAAATGTTCCTGACACTTTCAGACGGAACAAAAGTTTGGCTCAATTCAGAAACCGAATTAAAATTTCCCGCAGTTTTCACTGAAAAGGAAAGGAGAGTATATTTAAAGGGAGAAGCTCTGTTTGATGTGGCAAAAGATGCTACACATCCCTTCATTGTTATTGCAAGTGGGATTAATGTAACAGCATTAGGTACAAAATTTAACATTTCTGCCTATCCCGATGATGAATTTTTACATGCGACTTTAGTTGAAGGCAAAGTTGTTGTCAATGAAGAAATTAGTGGTAAATCACAATCTGTAATTTTAGAGCCATCCCAGCAAGCTTATATAAATAAGTCCAACACTCAAGAATTGATAATTCAAAAAGTTAATACTGATATTTATACCTCTTGGGCTGAAGGTAGGTTTATTTTCAAAAATGAATCCCTAGAATTGATTTTAAATAAATTGAGTAGATGGTATAATGTGGATGTTTTTTATGATGACTTCGAGGTAATACATTCAAAGTTTTCAGGTAAAATGCCACGATTCGAAAACTGTGAAACAATATTAAAGTTGATGGAAAAGACTAATAGTGTAAAATTTGAGACTACTGAAAAAACTATATTAGTAAAAAGTGCAAAATAAAAAACGGAATATGCGCCAACATATTCCGCTAAAAAAGGAAGGTCCTTTTTTAATTGTGTAACTAACATATCAAATTTATGAAAAAAAAACTAATTAAACGGTTTCTCCTCTATTGTCATTTTGGGAAACATAAAAAAACTCTAATTATGACAAATCTAATTTTCTTTCTTGCCATTTTTAATATGCAAATAAATGCAGGAGTGATTACTAAGAAATTAGTTAGTTTGAGCATGCACGATGCTACACTTTATGAATTGCTTGAGTCGATTGAAAAGCAAACAAATGTGGGATTC
>PHDM01000063.1:0-18338 GCA_002840985.1 Bacteroidetes bacterium HGW-Bacteroidetes-17 | reverse complement strand
ATATAATGAGTCAGAAGTCAATGCAGCTAAGGAGATTAGCATTGAGGTTAATAATATGTTTTTGGGTGAAGTGCTTGGGAAGGTATTACCCTCATTGGGCCTTGATTACGAAATATCAGAATCCATTATCATTATTAAACCAACTAAAGCTGGGAAAATTTTAAATTATGAAATGGAACAGCAAAAAAAGATCGAAGTCAAGGGAAAAATTAGAGATGCAGACGGAATCCCTTTGCTTGGAGCTACAATTATTGAGGAAGGTACTACGAACGGCGTGACCTCTGATAAGGATGGATACTTTAACTTGAGTGTCACTAGTAAAGAATCAATTTTGAAGATCAGTTATATCGGATTTATACCCCAATCATTTAAGGTTGGTAACCAATTAGAATTTGATATTATTCTTGAATACACCGCAAATAAGTTGGATGAATTTGTCGTAGTTGGTTATGGAACAGCCAAAAAGGAAAGTGTAGGAAGTTCAATTTCACAGATTAAGGGGGAAGATATAGAAGCTAAATCGTTAGGATCTACAAATTTTGAACAGATCATTGGTGGACAAATTAAAGGAGTGCAAATCACGCAATCATCTGGTGCCCCTGGTGCTGCAGCGGTTGTTCGTATTAGGGGAATTACATCTCCATTTAGTAGCGGCAATAACCAACCTTTGTATGTTATTGACGGAGTTCCTTTTAATATTGACGCTCAATTTGATGTAGGAGGTGCATTTTCTGGCAAGATATCCAACCCGCTACTAAGTATTGATCCAAATGAAATTGAAAGCTTGACCGTTTTGAAAGATGCCGGAGCAACAGCCATTTATGGCTCTCGTGGGGCGAATGGTGTTATTTTGATTGAAACCAAAAGAGGGGAAAAGAATAGTGAAATTCGAACTACAGTTCAATATGGGCTTAGCCTCAGCAATCCGATCAAAAAAATGGACTTACTAGATGCTGACGGATTTAAAGAATTACATACAATGATTGCCAGAAATACATTGAATGCGTACTTAGATGGATCAGCCAGCAATTCCGGGTATCAGCAGGCTTATCAAATCATTGACCCTTCAACAAATCAATTAAGGGAAAGTGTTTATGATTTAATGACAGGGAAAAATATTCCTGTTTTTGGAAGTGCAAATACAAACTGGCAGGACGAAGTTTACAGGAAAAATGCTCCAATTCAGAAATGGAATGTTAATGTGAGCGGGGGTGACAGACGTACAAATTTTTCTCTTGACTTAACATACATTGATCAGGATCCTTTATTTATAAATTCAAGTTATAAATCATATGGAGTCAAACTGCGCATCGACTCTGATGTTAAAGAATGGCTAAGAGTTGGATCTTCTCTTAATTATAGTGGGAGTAGAGATTTTAGCCCAAATAAATCTACTAATACTTATGAAATTTTACAGTCTCCCCCAAATTATGCAATTTATAATGAGGATGGATCATATCAAACAATTCCATTCTATTGGATAAATATAGCACCCGGTATGGGAATGCTTTATATTAAAAGTGCGAATCCTGTAGCCATGCTTGAAAATGAAATTTTAACCAATTCTACTTCATTTATTGGTAATGCCTTTGCAGAGGCAACTATATTTAAAGGGTTTAAAATTCGTGCGGATGCAAATACTATGGTATTTATAACCAGAGGGAGAAATTTCAGTCCGATACGAAGTGGATATGATGCACCTGGTGTATATAATACTTTAACGAATAGTATTGCGGAAAATATAAATACGTCTCTGAATCTTCAAGCTAGTTATCATAAGCAAATCAATAAAAATTATATTGATGCGATGGTTGGTACTTCCTATGACAAGGCAACATATTATAGGAATCATGTTAAGTATTCGAATTTATCAGATGATTATGTGTTGACCAATGCCTCTTCAGCAAATACTGTCCTTGGTTCTCTTGAAGGAAAAGCCTATAGTGGCATCAATTCGATTTATAGTAGATTGCAGTACTCTTATGACGGCATTTATACGGCAACCATTAATTTCAGGGCTGATAAATCTTCAAAATTTGGTCCCAATAATAAATTAGCCTACTTTCCTTCTCTTGCTGTAAACTGGAATATTGACCGTGAACAATTCATGAGCAATTTAAAATTTATCGATAAATTGATCCTCAGAAATAGTTATGGTAAATCAGGCCAGGCGAATGTTGAAGATTTTACATACTTGCAATTTTTTGAAGCAGGCTCTGGTATTGATAAAGAATATGAAGTTGGAAGGTCAACCATCGTTCCAAATAGTACTTTCCCAAATACTGATATCCGATGGGAATCAACCAAAGAATTCAATATAGGTCTTGATTTTTCGTTATTATCCAACAGCTTATATGGTAGTTTGGATATTTACAATAAACAAACAGAAGGAATTCTGGTTCCATCACCTTTTCCTCGCGAAACAGGAGCTTCAAAGTTTACTCGAAATCTGGCAGATGTCAGCAATAAAGGTTGGGAATTTGAGATTGGATCGGATATAATTCATAATAAGGATATTGACTTATCAATAGCTTTCAATATTTCTTCGAACCATAACAAGGTTGAAAACATGGAAGGCCATGCCTTATCATCTTCTCAAACAAATTATTTTACCGAAGGTCAGCCAGTGGGTACCATTAAAGGATATCGCGTAGAACGAATTATTCAAACACAAGAAGAAATTGATGCTTTAAACAATGCTTCACCTACAGGGCTTTATTATCATTTAACTACAGGGCCTGGAGATTATTTATATAAAGATATTAATGGGGATGGAATTATAAATGCGAACGACAAAGTAGTCATTGGTAGTATTCAGCCCGATTATTTTGGTGGGTTTAATACCTCGTTTCGCTATAAAAGGATATCATTAAATGCCAGTTTTCAATATTCTGTTGGTAGCGAAGCTATATGGCTCATGAATGATTATTTATTAAATGTCAATTCTACAAGGTATAATGGCATAACTGAAGCACTTACAGATACATGGACCCCAGATAATACAGATGCTAAATATGCTCGTCTGATCTATGATAACGATAATAACGGTAGTGTGGTTTATGGAGAAATTAATGACGCAATTTTACAAGATGCTTCTTATCTGCGTTTGAAAATAGTCCGTGTTAGTTATGATATTCCTAAAAATATTCTTGATAAATTATCAATAGGTAATGCCTCTATTTCTATTTCAGCTACAAATCTTTTCACTTTTTCTAGTTTTAAAGGAATTGATCCGGAAGCTGCTAGCATGTCAATAACAGGTTCAGTCCTTAATGTGGACCAATATCCTTATTCTAAGACAATTTCTTTTGGTGTAAAAATTGGTTTATAATCATAGAAGTACAACATTTTAAAACAATAAAAGATATACAATATGAAAAAATTAAAATATATACTCACAGGAATGATCGGTACGCTTTTTTTTACTTATTCATGTGATATGGTGGGTCCAATAGATGATATAAAGCCTTTGTATAAATTAACAGAGGAAACAACTTTTTCGGATGTAACGAAAACCGAAGCTGTACTAAGCGGTGTTTATACAGCGTGGAGAAAAGGTTCTTTAAATACTTATACTGGATATACGCACTTACTTTCAGGAGATTATTCTAATGTTACACTGTTGGGAATTTATGGTACTGATTTATTTGAGAACAGAGTAAATGTTGATGATCCCAATTTAATTGGATTCTATAGTGATTTTTATGGAATTATTCAACGTGCTAATTATTTGATTAATGCTATGCAATCAGAAATAGTGATCCCGGGTTTGACTACTGCAAGAAGACTGGAAATTGAAGCTGAAGCTCGTTTACAAAGAGCCATGGGCCACTTCTTTTTGTTGAGGAATTTTGGTCAATTTTATGATTTAAATTCTGATTTAGGGATTGTAATCGAAGAAGTACCTGTTCGCGGTAGCGCTGACGATCCAAGATCAACCGTTCAGGAATCTTATAATTTGATATTATCAGACCTTGATTTTGCCATGGCCAATGCACCAGCCATAGCTTCAGTTGGAAGATTATCCAGACATGCGGCGAAAGCGATGAAAGCAAAAGTGCTTTTGTATATGGAGAACTGGACTGGCGCGGCTAGTTTGGCTTTAGAAACAATTAATTCTGGGGTGTATAAATTAAAACCAGATTTTAGAGTGGTTTATACCAAAGGCTATACATCAGATGAAGTTATTTTCTCACCCATATCAATATTTCCTAATGGGATTTCTTATGCCGGTAGCTATCTGTTTAAACCGGGACAATCACTTATTGCCTTGGCAGATAAAAGCGTAGGAACTTCATCTGATGGAAATATGGTAACAGGAGCAGGGTTTGATCCACGGTTTGCATATGCCCATGCAACATCAACAACTCCCTCTGATGTTTACAATAACAAATATCCGTTCCCTCAAGTAAATGGCCAACAGGCAGGTTCTACTTTTATTTTACGTTTAGGCGAAATGTATCTTATTTATGCAGAGGCCAAAGCAAGATTGGCTGCAAATGTGGATGCCGATGCTTTAGATAAACTGAACAACATTCGCAACAGGGCGGGATTATCAGATGCTGCTCCGACAACTAAAGCTGAGCTGTTAGAAATGATAAGGCTGGAGAAGAAACTCGAACTTTTTGGTGAATTTAATGAACCTTGGTTTGATATGGTACGTTATCATGTATTGGGAAATGTAAATATTACGGCTTTAAAAGCAACGATTACATCAAATAATCAACTTATTTTACCTTATCCAACTCTTGCCTTATCCGGTAATGGTGGGTTGGTTCAAAATCCTGGCTATTAATACTATTGTAAATATTCTATTCGGGAAAACAATTCATTCCCGAATAGAATATTGCAATGGATCAAGTGTTAAATCATCAGAGTGATACAGGATAATAAGAACAGGTAAAATAATCGAATATTTCAATATATTACTTAATCTCATCAGTTGATCACTGCTTTTTTGTTGATTTTTTTAAAGTAGTTAACATTCCTGATTCGCACATCTGTTTTCCAAGCGGGTTTGAAATGAGTTTAAAATATATATAATATACATACATTAAAGTGGAAAGTAAAAATTTAATTTAAATATAATTTTATAAAATATAATATAATGATACACAATATAAATAAAAAAAGAATTTTCCTGCTTGCTATATTTGTTTGCACATCCCTGCAATTCATTATGGCTCAGATAAAACGTCCGTTGATGAAAGATGTGGTAGTTGAAATAACTGAATTCATAGCAAAAGGGAACAAGTTCATCTCAATCTGCGTTCTGTCTTTTGAAGGGGAGAATCCAGCCGTTGTGAAGGAGGCTGAAAGGCTTGGAGGAGAGATACTATATCGAAATGATGAAATAAGTTATTTGAGTGTAATCCTACCGGTCGACAAAATCATTGATTTCGTGGCTTGCAAAGAGATTGAGGCCGTTATGGTTGACAGGGGCTACTTTGGCCCTGATCAACATACGGGGATGGAAAATGATAAAACAACATCAAATCAATCCGAATTTCTGAAAAGTATTGACAGTACAATGTGGCCGCCAAGGCCCTCCGATTATCCTCTTCATCATTTATATCATCCCTGGAAAGATCTTGATGCAATTGATTTTTTGAAGGACAATCCCACTTTCGATGGTAGAGGCGTTGTAATCGGTCTTCTGGAGGGTGCTTATCCTGATATTTTATTACCTGAACTAAAATGGTCTTTAGATAAAAACGGTCACAAAGTAAGAAAAGTCATTGATGTAATCAATGCCTCGGATCCTTTAGAAGCAAAATTAAACAGCAAAAAGGACATACATCTTTTTGGAGAAGATTTTGATCGTAAATGGGTAGATATGAATACGGTTGCAGAAAGCATTGAAGGTAAAATATCAATTGAAGGGGATACATTTGTTGTCCCTGAAAATGGTCAATACCGCATAGGGTTTCAGGAATTAAGTGGTGGAAAAAAGACCTTATTGGAAAAATCCAATGTAAAATTGGGCTCCCTGAAAAAAATAGGTGTTTTATGGGATGAATTCAGCGATAAAGTTTGGGTAGATACAGATCTGGATGGAGATTTTACGGATGAAAAAGCACTGGAAGAATATAAGATAAAAGGTGATTGTGGCCTATTTGGCGAAGATCTTCCGGAAACTCCTGTCCGCGAATCCCGAGCCTTTGGGATACAGATTGATAAAGGAAATAAGTTTATAAGTATTAATGAATTTTATGGAAGCCATGTTACTTCCACTGTAGGATCAGCTGCTGCAAATAATGCTTTTGGAGGTTTGGTTAATGGCGTAGCTCCCAATGCTCAATTTATAAATATTCATATTGGTAATACAAAATCAACCTACCTCAGGGCATTAATTATGGCTTTTACCGATCCACGCATCGACATGATTTTAGTTGAACAAACGGCGAATGTAACCGGATTCTCCTATTACCTAAAAGATGGAACCTCTGTTCTGGATTTAATTCAGGAAAGACTGGTAAAGAAATATCTAAAACCTTTTGTTATCCCCGCTGGTAATCTTCAGGGTTTATGTACGCTTTTGGACCATAGTATTGGGGAAAGTATTTTCACTATTGGGGCTTATCAAAGCAAAGAAAATGTATTCATCAATAATGGCATAATCGATGCCCCCAATGATGATCTTCATTGGATAGGCTCATCTGGTCCTACAGGAAATGGAGGCTTGAAACCTGATGTATTGTCACCCTCAAACATTGTTAATTTGGGTACGGCTGAAGCATTCAATTTTGGAACATTGAAAATGGGATATCTTTTACCCCCGCCATATTACCTTAGCGGAGGAACTTCACAAGCAACTCCGGTTGCTGCGGGCTCAATAGCCCTTTTGTTAAGTGCCATCAAACAAAATGATTTTAATATTGTGCCGAATGAATTAAAAAAAGCAATTTTATCTTCGGCACGTTATATGCCATCATTAAACTTACATGACCAGGGAATGGGGCTCATTCAGGTAAACAAAGCATGGGAAATTATAAACCAACTTTCTGAAAAAAAAGCAATTCCTGTCCAGATAGAAGTTGAGGCACCTGTAAAAACAGCAACCAGCCATTTGTTGGAGAACCCAAATACAGGTATTGGATTGTATGAAGCTGGAGGATGGAAACCAGGAGATGTGGGTAAACGATATATTAAACTGAAGCGAATAAGTGGAGGTAAAAAACCTATATCATTCAATGTGAAATGGCGAGTTGATGACGGCACATTTAGTTCAGATAAGAAAGTGATCCTTCCTTTAAATAAAGAAGTCGTCTTTTCTGTGAAAGTTCATCCTGAAACTTTTGGAATACATTCGGATGTTATGATTTTAGACGATCCTGATATCCCGGGATTGGAAAAAGAAGTCATGGCCACAATCCTTGTTCCCGAAACTTTTAATGCTTCAAACAAATATCATATTGAAAAAAAGGAAATGTTGCGCAGGCCCAATGGGAGACTAAGTTATATAATCGAAATACCCGAAGGCGTTGATGTGCTTACATCCTCAATAAGTTCCTCTGATCCCTATGCTGAAATTCATGTCTATTTCCATGAACCAGATAAAATGATGATGCCGGAGTGGAATTCATCAAAAATCATTTATAAAAAAGAGATTGTCCGTCCTAAACCCGGTATTTGGGAAGTGTATATTGTTGAAGCTTATTTTCCTAATGGAGTGATTGAAAGTTTAGGAAATCCATTGCCTGATACTGAAATCAAATTGGGTATCGATATTTGTAAAAATAACATATCAACCCTGGAGAAAACCTACCCAAATGGCATTATGAATGGAAAGCATGAAGCCAGTTTTGAGCTTAATGAGTTTAATGAACTTGCCTCATTTGAGGGATATGTTTCAGGTGGGGATATTGGCTGGGAACATGCAGAAAGTAAAATGATTAAAGATAAGGAAATGCATATCTACGAGATAAAGGTAGATAGCGGGGCGACCTATCTCACTGCAAAAATTCAATTGAATACAGACTCAAATGCAGATATCGATATTACTCTAATTGATCCTGAAGGAAAAAATCCTCAAAGAGATAGGATTAATTTTATTCGTTCAACCCTTGGGAAATCCTATAATTCTGATGAGTCCATTTATATTGAGAACCCTATGCCAGGAACCTGGAAAGCAGTGGTTAATGGGTTTTTAATCCCGGAAGGAATTGTAAGTTATCGTTATGCAGATATCATTCAGCACCCTGAATATGGTTCTGTATCTACAACAGATATTAGTTCACAGCATAAAAGTGGGGAGGAAAGGACCATCAAAGCACACGTCTGGCTTCCTAAGAACCCAGGCGAAGACCGAGAAGTTGTAGCCGTTTTTAAAGTGCTCCGGACAGATGTAGAGAAAGGGAAGAAGCCGATAATTATCAGTCAAGAAGTAATCCATTTTTAAGATTAAAAGCAAGTATATGGAATTCTTATCTTCTAATGCTGAATGTAACAAATAATTAAGAAAGTATAGAGTATGAAGAATTAATACTTATAATTAAGTATTAAGCCAAGAATATGTTCATTTCATCATTGTTCATGTTCTTTAAAAATGGGGTCATTTTTTTCGGGGTTGACATTTTGTTGATCCCGATTTTTTATCATCGATTCGAGCATTAAATTTAGTTTTACAGAATAAAGTACAACCAATTCACAAAATAAAGCGTTATGAAGTTGTTTTTTAAAAAGTAAAAACATTAATGTAATTATAATTTTCATTAAGAAAACTGCTAAAAATGTGAGTCATTTGTCACCCACTTTGCATCTTAAATTGTATTACTAATATAAACTTAATTGAAGAATTATGTTATTCTGATTTGATTAGGTTGATATGTTGTAAATTTTCTCGGTTAGTAATTCGTTTCAAAATTAAGGACCCTTCAATAATAAATTGTTGGGTCTTTTTATTTGAAGATAAAATTATTCACTCATTTATTTTAAATGAATGACTATTTTTGCCGCATGAATGAAATTAAAAAATACAAACATCTTTTTATCGATTTGGATCGTACTTTATGGGATTTTGAGAAAAGTGCACAGCAAACTTTTGAAACGATTTATCTTAAATATAATCTTAAAAAATTGGGGGTTCCGAGCATCGATGAATTCGATAAATATTACACCATACATAATAACCGACTGTGGGATTACTATCGAAAAGGGGAAATTAAAAAGGAAATTTTAAGTGTTCAGCGTTTCGAATTGACCCTTAAGGATTTTCTGATTGTTGATGAGAAGTTAGCTAAATATATTGCTAATGATTATATAAATCTCAGCCCAACAATGGTCAATCTTTTTCCATATACGCATGAGATTTTAAGCTATTTAAAATCAAAATATACTTTGCACATTATCACGAATGGATTTGAGGAAGTGCAGCAAAATAAACTTGACTACGCATCTTTGCGCCAATATTTTACCCATATCATCACTTCCGAAATGGCAGGTGTAAAAAAACCGGAACCTGAAATTTTTGATTATGCATTTCAGATAACTAAAGCTTCGGCACAAGAAAGTTTAATGATAGGAGATGATTTGAAAGTAGATATTTCAGGAGCACAAGCTGTTGGTATGGATCAGTTATTTGTGAATTATGATAAAATTAAACATAGCGAAAACCCGACCTTCGAAGTAAATGGTTTGAAAGAAATAGAATCCTTATTGTAATTGTCGTGAGTAGTCTGTAGTTAGTAGTCAGTAGTTAGTAGGTTAACTTTGTCTTGAATCTTGTGTCTAATTTCTAACATCTAAAGTCTAACGTCTTATTAGCTCAAAAGGCTAAATTTCAGATATATTGAACCAGTTAAATGAGAAATGCTTAGATCGAACTGAGGCTAATTAGTTAAAAAGGCGATGGTGTCTAATCCGGCTCTTACCGGTTGGGAAAGTTTGACATTGATTTTTGCATCAAGGGGTAAGAATAAATCGACCCGTGAGCCGAATTTAATAATCCCAAACTCATCAAATTGATTGACTTTCTGATCAGGTTCAGAATAAAAAATGATACGTCGTGCTACACTTCCGGCAATTTGCCGTATCATAATTTCATGTCCGTTTTCGTGTTGAACGACAATGGTACTGTGTTCATTGTCAGTTGATGATTTTGGTAAAAATGCCGGATAATGTTTACCGGGATGATGTTTGGCGAATTTTATAATTCCTCCGATCGGATACCAGTTTACATGCACATTCATTGGAGACATGAAAACCGAAACCTGTAATCTTTTTGCATTGAAATACTCTTCAACAAAAACTTCTTCAATGGCAACTACCCTGCCATCGGCCGAACAAAGGATTGAATTTGCATCCTTTGTAACTTCTCTTTTGGGAACCCTGAAAAACCGGATTACAAAAAATAAAAATACCAATTCGGCAAAATAAAAAATAAAATGTAAAATGCCTTTTTCAGGAAATTGGTTATTAATGATTGAGGTAAGTATGACCAAAATTAAACCGATAATCAGTATAATAATGTGCCCTGCTTTATGAATCTTCATGCTAGCTGATAAAAGTTAAATAAACATAAATCGCGGGAGCTGCCAATAGCAAACCATCAAAGCGATCTAAAATTCCACCGTGCCCCGGCATGATGTTTCCCGAATCTTTCACATTTGCTTGCCGCTTAAACATGGATTCGGTCAAATCACCCAGTGTTGCAAAAATACTGATTAAAAAACCAATAACAAGCCAGTTTGTCAAGTTTAGTGATAAAAATATGGTTGAAAGCAGGTAGGCCGACAATACAGAAAGGATCGTTCCTCCAATGGTTCCTTCCCAGGTTTTTTTAGGGGAAATTTTTTCGTATAGCTTAGTTTTGCCAATAAGTGAACCTACAATATAAGCGAATACGTCATTAAACCAAAGGATAATGAAGAACCCAATCAGGAGTTCGGGCAGTTTGGTTGGGGTGTCGCTTTGATAAAAGCCGGTCATGAGTACAAAAGGAAGTACGACATAAGCAAGGCCAAAAACAAATTCCGAAATTTTAGCAATCGCTTCTTTAGAACTTAATATCAATGTTCTTATGACTATTATTAAAAAGATTAAAAATATAAGATTCAGAAATTCAATTTTAAGTAACTCTGTTTGAACAAGGAAAACAATCAGAAATAGTGAAATACCGCTAATTAGAATGCAGATTTTATCAGATATGTTGTCAAAAGTATTTGGTCGAAGTTTGATATATTCGGTTAATCCGATCATACTTAACATCAGCATAAATGCTGAAAAAGTCATGGATCCAAGCATAACTGAACCAATAACAACGATTACAAAAACAATTCCGGTCAGGCTTCGGGTGACTAAATTTTTCAAATTATGCTATTAATAGTTGGTATCTACCGTATCATCGATCAAAAACACGAACAATTCTTTGGGCCCGTGAGCTCCCATCACCAGGGTTTTTTCAATGTCAGCTGTTCTGCTCGGACCGGTTATTACTGATATCATGGATGGTAACTGGTCCTGATATTTTTTCTGAATTTCTTTCAGGGCATCTTTTAAATCGGGAACCAATTGCGATGAAAATGCAAAAACAATCTGAATTTCAGGGAAAGCATTCATTCTTCTTCCTTCACATTGTTTTGAGCTCACCATAATGCTGCCTAATCGTGAAATCAGGAATTCACATCTGGTGATCCCGACCTTCATTTTTAAGAAATCTTCTTCAGCCGATTTAAAAGTGATTTTCGCGTTTTCGAGGGCATATTGTATGCTTTTATCTAAACAAAAGACTTCCTTCCAGCCTCTTTGTTCCATCAAAAATTTTAGATTCGAAGGGAAGTCAGCAGGAGCTTCACAATAAACAAATTGCCCATCAGCTTCGGTAAATGCTTTCGCAAAATTGATATCAAGGGAATCGTCAGCATTGTGATAAATATCGGATTCAAATTCAATGGACTGAAATGGGTTTTCATGCTTATTCATTAAAGCATTTCTAACATTTTTCAGGATTTTCTCCCTTGAAGTACTTTCTTCCATTTAGTCCTGATTTTTAAGCTTTATCTTCTTTTTTCGATTTCTTTTTGTCTTTGGCTTCTTTTTTTTCAGTTGGCTCAATTAATTTTTCCAAGACCTCTTTTACATCCGGATCAATAACCAATGCATCAGTAATATTTTCTGAACCATATGGCCGTTTTCCAAAAACATTTTCAAGGTCTTCACTAAAAATAACCTCCTTCTCAAGAAGCAGCGTTGCCAGTTTTTGCAATTTGTCTTTATTTTTGGTCAAAAGGTCCTTCGCACGATCATAAGCACTCTCAACCAATTTGCTTATTTCACTGTCAATTATTTCAGCAGTTTTCTCGCTGTATGGCTTGTGAAACGAATATTCCTGTTGTCCGCTTGAATCATAAAAGCTGATGTTCCCAATTGTCTTATTCAACCCGAAATAGGTAACCATCGCAAAAGCTTGCTTGGTTACTTTCTCAAGATCGTTTAGCGCACCTGTTGAAACTTTTCCAAAATTGATTTCTTCGGATGCACGACCTCCCAGAGCTGATGTCATTTCATCGAACATTTGCTCAAATGTAGTAATTTGACGTTCTTCAGGAAGGTACCAGGCAGCACCCAGTGCTTTACCACGTGGGACGATGGTAACTTTTACCAAAGGATGGGCATATTCGAGTAGCCAACTAACCGCGGCATGTCCGGCCTCATGAAATGCAATAACCCCTTTTTCGGCCTGAGAAATGATTTTGTTCCTTTTTTCCAATCCTCCAATGATACGATCGATGGCATCCATGAAGTCTTGTTTGTCGATGATTTTTTTGTTTTTACGGGCTCCAATCAAAGCGGCCTCATTACAAACATTTGCTATATCAGCTCCTGAAAACCCCGGAGTTTGTTTAGCCAAAAATTCAACAACAATGGTTTTATTATATTTTAATGGTTTAAGGTGAACATTAAAAATGGCTTTTCTTTCTTCCAGGTCAGGAAGTTCAACATGAATCTGTCGGTCGAATCGTCCGGCTCGCATCAAAGCCCGGTCGAGAATGTCGGCACGGTTTGTTGCGGCAATAATGATCACACCTGTATTTGTAGCAAAACCGTCCATTTCAGTCAGAAGCTGATTTAAAGTATTTTCTCTTTCATCATTGGCCCCGGTCATGGCATTACGGCCTCTGGCACGTCCAATGGCATCAATTTCATCAATAAAAATGATACAAGGTGCTTTTTCCTTTGCTTGTTTGAAAAGGTCGCGTACCCTTGAGGCACCAACTCCAACAAACATCTCAACGAAATCAGAACCTGAGATGGAAAAGAATGGAACTTTGGCTTCACCTGCAACGGCTTTTGCCAGGAGGGTTTTTCCTGTACCGGGAGGGCCAACCAGCAACGCGCCTTTTGGAATTTTACCTCCGAGGGTAGTATATTTTGATGGATTCTTCAAGAAATCTACGATCTCCATTACTTCAACCTTGGCTTCTTCCAATCCTGCTACATCGTTAAAGTTGAGACTTACACTTGTACTTTTATCAAATAACTGAGCTTTAGATTTGCCAATATTAAAAATTTGGCCACCTGCACCCCCTGAGCCTTTACTCATCATTCGCATGATAAAAAACCATGCCCCAACCAGTATTAAAATTGGAAGGATCCATCCCAGGATTTCTCCACCCCAGTTTTTACGGGTTTCATTCTCGATATAAATCTGATCTTTTTCGGCAAGGTTAACTTGAGCTTCACTGAGTTTTTCTTCAAATTTATCGGGAGAGGTGATCATATACACATAATGCGCCCTTGAAGCTGCAAAATTCCCGCCTCTTACATTCTCGTATTTGGGTCGGGATAATTGATCTTTTTTGATGTAAATTTCAGCTTGTTCCTTGTTTACTAGAACAATACGTTCAACATCACCTTCACTGATCATGGTTTTTAATTCACCCCAATTTACTTTCTCTGAACCACTATCCCAGCTTAAAGCTTGAAGTATTAGGAAAGAGACTGCTAATATCCCATAAATCCAATAAAAATTAAATTTAGGTTTTTTGTTTTTTGGGCCGGTATCTTGTGTTTTTTCTGGTTCTTTTTCTGCCATTATGTCGTTTTGTTATTTCTACTTAAATATTCAATTCTTAGTCTTCGCTTTCAATATGTTGAATTTCAGCGTCTGCCCATAGTTCTTCAAGTTTGTAATGCTTTCTGTTTGTTTCCTGAAATACGTGAACAACAACGTCAGCATAGTCTATCAAAATCCATTCCGCATTTTCAAATCCTTCTTTGTGCCATGCATTGTTACCTGTTTCTTTTTTAACAAATTCCTCAACTGCATCAGTAATGGCAGTAGTATGAGGTCGAGATGTACCCTGACATATAATAAAGAATGAAGAAATGGCGTTGGGAATCTTTTGCATATCCAGGACCACCACCTGTTTCCCCTTTTTGGATAAAATTCCTTCTAAAGCTGCTTGAACCGTTTTGTTTTGAATTTTTTTGTTTGATTTTTTAGGCATACTAACTATGTTGTGTTGGTGCAAAAATAGTTATTTTTAAGCTATTTATAATAATTTATCATCTTCTCATGTTCAAATCATTGAGTATTGAATTTGATTTGTATTTTTACTGCATTATCAGATGGCAAACAAACACGGTATGATCGGAAAAAAATTAATAACTTTTAAAACAGTCGAATCTACAAATTTAACCGCGGCCGAGTTGATCAATGCACAAAACATTGAGGATGGAACAGTAATAATAAGCTCATTTCAGGAGCATGGAAAAGGGCAGGAGGGTAATTATTGGGAGAGCGAACCCGGTAAAAATTTATTGATAAGCGTGATTATCATGCCTGAATTTTTAAAACCGGAGAAGCAATTTATTCTCAATAAAATGGTTTCGTTGGCTGTGGCCGAATTTGTTCAAAGATATGCTCCAAAAAATAGTGTAAAAATTAAATGGCCCAACGATATTTATGTTGGTGAGCAGAAAATTGCGGGTATTTTGATTAATAATTTCATTCAGGGTAATGTGCTGAGTGCTTCAATATTAGGGATTGGAATTAATATAAATCAGAAAGTTTTTACCAGCAACGCGCCAAATCCGGTTTCCCTTATTCGTTTTATGAAAGAAGACCTTGATCTTAATCAAGCATTAAAATTGCTATGTGATTCTTTGAACCACTGGTATTCGCAAATGGAACTGGGATTATATAAATCAATTGATAAAAAATACATATCATTATTATATCGGTACGAAGCATACCATGCCTATCTCATTTCCAGTAAAAAAGTCGTTGCAAAAATTACCGGGATCAATGAATATGGGCGATTGAAGTTAGAAGGCAAAAATGGTGAAATGTATGATTGTGACCTGAAAGAAGTAGCATTCGTAATTTGAAAGCTTATTTTTCCATGAAAGTTTTAAGCTTCTGACCCATAATTTCAACCAGATTTTGAAGTGGTTTTTTTACCATCATGCTTAACATTGGGTTTACTTCGGCATCAATCTCAAAACTAAATTTTGATAAATTCTCATTGAGCGGTTCAAGCTTAGAAATAAGTTGAAACGGAAAAGGACTTTTCCCTTCTGAATTCATCTTGAGTCTACGCCCTTGCTCACGTTCGGTTATCCGGAGTTCGATTGTTGCCATATTGTTTATTTCAAATGAACAACTGTCGGTATCCGATTTCCAGTGACTAATTTGCTCTGGCATCAGATTCTCAAAATTATTAAAATCGTTCAGAAAATTATAAATATGATCTGAAGCATTTTTAATTTCAATAGGGTCACCTTTTATTTCCATGATGTTAAAACTATTTAGCGCCCCATTTTGCAGGGTTTTCTCTCCACTTAACCAATGAGTGAATATCTGAATCGGAAATATAATTGCTTTCTACAGCTTTTCTGATTAGTGAGTCGTAGTTTGATAAAGTTACCAACTTACACTTAGCTTCTTCAAAGTTAGTTTTGGCAACTTCCATTTCATAAGTAAAAATGGCGACCATGCCTTTAACATTGCATCCTGCATCGCGTAGGGCTTTAACAGCAGCCAGACTGCTTTTTCCTGTCGAAACCAAATCCTCAACAACAACGACCGATTGACCTGATTGAACAACTCCTTCAATTTGATTGCTCAAGCCATGCTCTTTTTGAGATGAGCGAACATAAACAAAAGGCAATCCTAATTCCTGAGCCACCAATGCGCCTTGTGCAATCGCACCTGTTGCTACTCCTGCAATTACGTCTACAGATCCAAACTCGGCATTAATTAACTCAACAAATTGTTGACGGATATAAGTCCTGATTTTTGGATAAGAGAGGGTAATTCGGTTATCGCAATAAATGGGTGATTTTAATCCCGAGGCCCATGTAAATGGATTAGCAATATTTAGTTTTATTGCTTTAATTTGTAATAAGGATTCGGCAACGCTCCTTGCTATATCATCATTAATTTTCATACTGCAAATGTATAAAGTTTTTTATCTGACTAAAGAAATTATTTTCGTTCAAGACATAAAAAATTTGAATGTTTTGGTGGATGATTTAATCGTTGAAGTTAATAATGATGAAGATATGCGTAATGAATATCAACAGTTTATCTTTAGTGAAAATTATAGCAGGCTCATATTTTTGTGTGGGGAAAATGAAGAGTTAAATTTTAAGGTTTTCAACAATTCATTTGAAAAAATAGAAGCGGCAGGCGGATTTGTTCGAAATAACCGAAATGATTTACTCATGATTTTCAGGTTAGGGAAATGGGATTTGCCTAAGGGTAAAATTGAAAAAAGCGAAACTTCAGAAAATGCAGCTTTAAGAGAGGTTAGCGAAGAAACAGGGCTTAAATCCCTCCAGATTATTGCGCCACTCAATCCAACATATCATCTATATATTTATGGGAATAAGCATTTTTTAAAGAAGACGTATTGGTATGAAATGAGTTGCAAAGATTTAACCTTTCCCACTCCTCAAACAAACGAAGGAATTAGCAAGGTTGAATGGATGAACAGAGAGGGTGTGAAATTCGCAATGCAAAACACGTATAGTTCCTTAATTGATTTGATGAATTTATATTTGGAAAATTAAGACTGTCAGAATTTGTATATTTGTATTTAAATGCGCTCAACAATGAAGAAAATAGCCGTATTTCCGGGATCTTTCGATCCCATTACTCGCGGACACGAAAACGTGATTAAAAGGGCAATCCCATTGTTCGATGAGATCATCATTGCAATTGGAGAAAACTCACAAAAAATAAATTATTTCAGTTTGGACGACCGGGTAAAATGGATCAAAAAAGTGTTTGAAGGAAATCCCGGCATTAGTGTAAGAACATATTCAGGCTTAACTATTGAATTTTGCAGAAGTGTTGGCTCAAAGTTTCTTCTTCGAGGCTTAAGAACTTCGGCTGATTTCGAATTTGAAAGAAGCATCGGGCAGGTAAATAAACGATTATATCCCGAAGTGGAAACTATTTTTATGCTGACTGCCCCTGAGTTTACTGCGATCAATTCGTCCATTGTAAGGGATATTCATTTTCACAAAGGAGATATCGCACAATTTATCCCTGAAGCCATTCATTCGGACTTTCATTAAGAATCAGAATTACTTTTATCATAATTAACCTCGAATGAATAAGAAATTCACAGTTTTTACGCTTCTTTTTATGTTGATATTTTCATTTGTTTCAGGGCAGGAAACAAAAATTTATGGGAAGGTCGATAATGCAGTTGGATATGTAATCAAGCTTAAAACTTATTCCGATTTTTTTTCAATGAAAATGAAAGAAGTTGATGAATGCATGGTGCATCAGGATGGAACTTTTGAATTAAAGACAACATTACAATCAACGCAAATATTTATTCTTGTGATAGGTTTTCAAAAAAATGAAATCTATCTGGAACCCAATAAAACTTATAAAGTATTCATTAAATATAATAAGAGCAGGGAGCAGATCACATTTGTGAACAATCCTTATTTAGAATACCAATTTGTCGATCTTCCCAAGGATGATTTGAACAATCAGATCAGTGAGTTTAATTTCCGGGCGGATCAGTTTTTAGTTGATAATTTTGATCGGATTTATAAGAATAAAGAAAGAAAATTAATAATTGATTTTGGCACAGAGATCAAACAATTGTTCAATAATCCCAATGGTTATTTAAAAGTTTATATTGATTTTAGATTGGCATCCTTAGAATTAAATTCAGGATTGATAAACAGGGAATCGGCCTATAAAACATATATGCAGAATCAGCCCTTTTATTTGCAACATGATGAATACATGCGTTTCTTCAATCAGTTATTGGAGAAATTCTTGTTTGCTCCCAATAAGTATTTTGACCGAAGTATATTGATACAAAAAATATATGGAAATGCTGATTTAGAATCTATATTGGCTTTAT
>PHDM01000062.1 GCA_002840985.1 Bacteroidetes bacterium HGW-Bacteroidetes-17 | reverse complement strand
TTCAAGTTCCAACGCTGAATAAAGAAAATCTCCTCCTCTAGGTCTAATAATTACATTCAGAGCAATTTTTAATTTTTCTCGTGCAAACTCAATTGTCCCCGCACTTGGGGTGGTTCCACCTTCAGTTAAATTATCACATAATTCAACACGATGAGCACCTGCTTGTTGGGCAATCATGGCAGATTCAATAGAATCAACACAAACTTCTATTCTAACATTTTTCGTCATTCATAGTATTAAACTTCTAAATTAGTAAAAACCTCATATTTCTGTATATATTTTAAAACTTATAAATCTTACATTTGCAGGCATGATTTACCCAAATGATTTTGAGAGAAAAGTAGGATTTGATCAGATCCGTATTAAGCTGAAACAATTTTGTTTGAGCCGGATGGGTGAAGATTATGTTGATAAAATCAGATTTAACAGTAATCACGAACTAATTTTAAAGTTACTCATTCAGGTTCATGAATTTTCCGGGATCCTAAGGTTTTCAGAAAGCTTCCCATCTCATGATTATTTCGATTTAAGGCCCGAATTCTCCAGGATCCGGATCAACGGGACCATCATTGAATTAGCTGCACTCTTCGATTTGAAAGCATCATTAGTTACTATCACAGACATTTTATTTTTTTTTAAGAAGGCAGAACCCGAACAATTTCCTACCTTAAAAGAACTGGGTGCAAATCTATATTTAGATAAAGGAATTCTTCAGCGAATTGATGCAATTGTGGATGAAAGGGGCAAAATCAAGGATGGAGCCTCAAAAAAGCTAAAAGAAATCAGAACGGAGTTGAGAAAAAAGCAAGGGCAAATTGACCGTAAAATTATTCAATCGCTCAATCATGCGAAAAGTGAGGGTTGGACAGCCACAGATGTTGAACCAACCTTAAGGAATAATCGACTTGTAATTCCTGTACAGGCTACCCATAAACGGAAGTTGAAAGGATTTATTCACGATGAATCCGCTACCGGACAGACGGTTTACATCGAACCTGCAGAAATCTTTGACGCAAATAACGAAATTCGGGATCTGGAAAATGCGGAAAAACGGGAGATTCTTAAAATTTTACTAGAGTTCACAGATTTCTTGCGACTTCATCTGGAGGATCTACGATTGGTTTACCAATATTTGGGTTTGATTGATTTTATTCGTGCCAAAGCAAAACTGGCAATTGAAATTGAAGCTCAAATGCCAGTATTTATAAATACACAAATTATTAATTGGGTAAAAGCCCGGCACCCGATCTTATTTATATCCCACAACGCACAAAAGAAAAAGGTTGTGCCGCTCGATATTCAACTGGACAAAAATCAGCGTATACTCATCATTTCCGGACCAAATGCAGGTGGTAAATCAGTTTGTTTAAAAACTGTGGGGCTAACCCAGTATATGCTCCAATGCGGTTTGCTCCCTTCTCTTGACGAAAGTTCGGAAACCGGGATCTTCGATAATCTATTTATTAATATTGGGGATGAACAGTCGCTTGAAAATGATTTAAGTACTTACAGTTCACATCTGCTCAATATCAAACATTTTATTTTGAACAGTAATGAAAAAACACTCTTTCTGATAGACGAATTCGGGACTGGTACCGAACCACAACTTGGAGGTGCCATTGCAGAAGCAGCGCTTGAAAAACTCAATGAAAATAAATCTTTTGGTGTAATTACCACCCATTATTCTAATTTGAAATTACTGGCAGATTCGCAGGAAGGAATTGTAAACGGGGCCATGCTTTTTGATACCACTCAAATGCAGCCACTTTATCAGTTAAGAATAGGCAGACCCGGCAGTTCATTTGCATTTGAGATAGCTAAAAATATCGGTTTCCCAAAAGTTGTCCTACAAAATGCTGCTAATAAAACCGGAAAAACCCAATTGGATTTCGATCAGCAGTTACAGCAGTTGGAAGTGGATAAATTGTCATTACAAAGAAAAGAAGAAGAAATTAATGTGGCAGATGGATTTTTAGCTGAAATGGTTTCCAAGTATGAAAATTTGCTCGAAGAAATACAAAATTCCAAAAAGGAAATTATTTCGAAGGCAAGAACCGAGGCGCTTCAGTTGATTGAAAATTCAAATCAGCTGATAGAACGGACCATTAAAGAAATTAAAGAATCGCATGCCGATAAGGAAAAAACCAAGGAACTTCGTGAAAAAATTAAGCAAAAATCGGAAGAACTAAAAAAGAATTCTCTAAAATCGGTAAGTAAAAAGAATGAGAAAGTTATAAACCTGGATCAGGGGGAAGATGAACCTTTTGACAAGATCATTAAACTTGGTGATTCGGTAAAAATAAAAGATCAGGATACCATCGGGGAAGTGACCGAAATTAAGGATGATGAGGCCGTTATTTCATTTAATTCAATCAAATTCAGGACGCCACTTGATCGATTACAAAAAGTCAGTAAGAAAAAAGCCAGGCAAGAAACCAGAACCACAAAGTCGTCCTATTCCGGTGTTATTAATGAGTTAAATGACAAAATGGCAAGTTTCAATCTTTCCATTGATGTCAGAGGTAAAAGGGCTGACGAAGCATTAAGTGAAGTGAGTCGATATATTGATGAAGCAATTTTATTAAGTGTAAAAGAAGTCTATGTGCTTCATGGCAAAGGCGATGGGATATTAAGAAAAATCATAAGGGAATATCTGAATACCGTTGATCAGGTTAAAAATTGCCGTGACCAGAATTTGGAAAGAGGGGGCAACGGAATCACCGTTGTAGAACTCAGGTAATGGCATTAAATTTGATATATGTAAATAAATACATATAAAATGAGCGAAGCTGTCAAAACTCCACATGAATCAAAAAAATCATTTAAAGATAAAATACTTACCATTTTCCCACCATTATCAATACTCGGAATAATAGTAGGAATTGTTGGAGGATACCTGTATTATCTTAAAGTCGGTTGTATCGACGGCACTTGTGCCATTACTTCAAATCCATGGATGAGCGTGCTGTGGGGCGGAGCATTGGGATATTTATTATTCGATATGTTCAATAAAAAGAAAAAGGAACTGAAAAACACAGACAAGAACGAGTTATAATTTATCCAGTTCTTCTTTTTGTTTTTTTGTAAGCTTCTCAACTACTAATTGATAGGATTGATCGATCCATTGATAAATGAGTTGATCATTTACTGACCCATCTATTAATATAAGATTCCAATATTTTTTATTCATATGATATCCAGGTAGTACCGAAGGATATTGTACGCGTAACTGAATGGCAGTTTCCGGATCACATTTTAGATTGATACTTAAATCACCCTCAAGGTTTGTCAACACAAAAAGCTTATCCATCACTTTAAAAACAAGGGTTTCATTATCAAAAGGAAAACTTTCGATGACCCTTTTTTTAGCTAAACAATATTCACGGATTTCTTCAATATTCATCGTGCGTTTTAAGTCAAAGACAGGGATGCTGTAAAAATTCAAAATTAATTGATTGATGAGCCTTTATTTGCATAGCAAGGGATAATAAAGTGTTATTTAGAAAATTTATAAATAAACATCCAAGATATGAATTATGAATTTTTTTATTAATTTGCTTAAGTGTTTTATTATTAATTAAATGCAGATTGTGATTATGGCATTTCTTCATTTTGCATTTTGAAAAAATCAAGAATAAAAAAAGCCTTCAAGAATTCATTCATTCTAATCTTGATAAAATGAAAATCCATAGCACTAAATAACAGAAATCTATTATTAAGATATCCTGAAAAGATAAATGATATTTAACAGAAAGAAAACAAAATATTGAGTTTTAAACCCAAATTTTAATTTCAAAACAATATTATTATGAAAAAAGTATTAATTATTGCTATTGTAGTTGTTGTGGGACTTTCAATAGGTTGTAAAAAGGACAAATCCGGTATAAATGGAAATGTAAAATATGAGAAAATATTGGGTCTCGAATTGACAAGATTCGGTAATTCGATGATAGTTTATTCAGGTGGAAGTAATACTTATGATTTAATTTTTTCAAACAACCGTACTTATACCAAGAAGAAATGGTCTGACAGGAGCACAGTTAGTGGTACGTGGAGTATATCAGGAAATGAACTTAGGATGGATGAAACAGGAGGGACAGGCTATACCCTAACTGCTAATGCTGAAGGCATAGTCAAGGACGGAATGTCTGTTTTTATCAATAACGAATCCGGAATCATTGTAGGATTGTTCAATGAAATGATTGGTACTGGATCAGGTGTGCTTGATATGGGT
This sequence comes from Bacteroidetes bacterium HGW-Bacteroidetes-17, assembly GCA_002840985.1. Lineage (GTDB taxonomy): Bacteria > Bacteroidota > Bacteroidia > Bacteroidales. Next base: position 18,042 of record PHDM01000062.1, on the reverse strand, counting down.
TATACCAATGCCATTGGCAAATATAGAGTTGATCTTTTGGGAGATATTGCTACTATAGTACTAACCTTCAATAATGGTGAGGTGAATATTAAAAGAGTGCTTTTAAGCGGAGGTATTATTGAAGACAATAACTATAATTGGACTTTTAACGGATATGATGTTTTGTTTACAAAGATTGGCACAAATGGTGCTGCTCAGGATATCTCTAAAATAAATGAACAATGGTGGATCGAAGGTAGTCCAATTAATCTGTACTTTATTTCAGATGCTTCATACGTTGGATATATGGTTTCTAATATTGATTATCTTGGAGAATAATCAATAAATTGAACTAAAACCTTGAAATATATTGTCACAATGTATTTTTATCTCGGAGTAACGTCTTTGAATTCATGATAATTGAATCTGTCGTATTTAGTGTGACTACCATTGCGTAATGAGTCTGATGTAAATGTTACCCGATTTTAGGATATAACCCTAAATTCATTAGCCCTGTTCTCGATAAAAAAATAAAAGTATTTATTCTTAAATCGAATTTTATTCAAAGGTCAGATTGATCTAAAGGAGTATCATTATTCTTTTAAATTTAATGCTTAGATTGAACCTCATTTGAAGATAATACGGATTTTGTCAGTTAAATTTATCTGATAAAATAATTAATGTTTACCCTAAATGCCAATATAACATGGTTAATAAAACAGATCTCTTTAACTCCTTTTTTGGTTTACCATGATCTCGATTTTCTTAATATTCAATGTTGGTTTTCTGAAAAAGTATAAATTCTATAAAAATTCAAATTTAATTTCAAAGGATAAAATAAAAAGATAAAATTGTTGTTTTATCAAAATACGCTAACTTTGCCCCAGTTTTGAGGGCAGATTGTTAAAGTATTGTTTAATGTTTATTCGTGAAACTCAGATTTCAAAAACAGCCTGTCCCGCAGTTTATGCAGGATAGTGCATTGAAATCTGTAAGATGAACGAATCCCGATAGCGCAGCGTATCGGGATAAATGAGTTAAATACTCCGATGCTTGCATCGTCAATAAAATGAATTTCCAGATTGATACCTTGATAGCTTGCTGAGAGGTAGTTCATTTAATCATTTCAATGTTTTAGAATCTTTGCGCTCATTTTTTTTAAATCAATTATTTTTTAAAAAAGAAAACACATGCCATCATTACAAAAATCCTCTGATTTAAGACGTAGGATGAAAGATGCCCTCAAAGGAGGTGGTACAAAAGCAATTGAAAAACAAAAAGCCATTGGCAAACTTACAGCACGTGAGCGAATCATAGCCATTTTGGATCCCAATTCATTTCATGAATATGATCTTTTTGTAGAACATGCAGCCAAGGATTTTGGCATGGATAAAAAGAGCCTTCCGGGCGATGGAGTAGTTACGGGTACCGGTTCAATAAGAACCAAGCCTGTTTGTATTTATGCTCAGGACTTTACGGTTGCCGGAGGTTCATTAGGTTGGGCACATGCCAAAAAAATAACCAAAATCATGGATCATGCGATGAAATTGAAGGTTCCAATTATAGGGATTAACGATTCAGGCGGAGCAAGAATTCAGGAAGGAGTAAACTCATTGGCCGGTTATGGCGAAATTTTTTATAGAAATACACGTGCCTCAGGTGTTGTACCTCAGTTATCAGTTATTTTAGGTCCCTGTGCCGGTGGTGCTGTTTATTCTCCGGCATTAACCGACTTTGTTTTTGTGGTAGAAAATATTTCAAAAATGTTTATTACAGGGCCAGAGGTTATTAAAACCGTTCTTGGGGAAGAGATTTCGATGGAAGAACTGGGAGGCGCAAGGGTTCATGCCGAAATTACCGGCAATGCCCATTTTTATGCCATGAGTGAAGAAGAGTGTTTCGGACAGATCAAGCAATTGATCAGCTTCATACCATGGAATAATACAAAAAAAGCAATGTCCTTTCCTAAGAAAAACCCGAAGACACGACGATACCCAATCGAAGAAATTTTACCAACCGACCCAAAAGAACCGTACGACGTTAGGGATGTAATTAAAGCCATCGTAGACGATAGTGAGTTTTTAGAGGTTCAGGAACTTTTTGCTGCTAATATAGTTGTTGGTTACGCACGTTTGCAGGGCGAAACAGTTGCTTTTGTTGCAAATCAGCCTTTGGTTTTAGCCGGTGTGCTGGATGTGGATTCTTCAGATAAAGCTGGGAGATTTATCCGATATTGCGATGCATTTAATATTCCGATTATTACCTTAGTTGATTTACCGGGTTATTTACCGGGAGTTGATCAGGAACATGCAGGTGTAATCAGGCATGGTGCAAAGGTGTTGTATGCATATTCAGAAGCAACAGTACCAAAAATTACCGTAATTCTTCGTAAAGCTTATGGCGGTGGATACATTGCCATGTGTTCGCATCATTTACGTGCCGATTTTGTATTTGCCTGGCCAACAGCTGAAATTGCTGTAATGGGACCAGAAGGAGCCGCTAATATTATTTTCCGTAAGGAAATTATGGAAGCTGAAAATCCGGATGAAATGAGAAAACAGAAGGTTGCAGAATATAAAGAAAAATTTGCGAATCCATATGTGGCAGCTACTTACGGATATGTCGATGCTGTTATCGAGCCACTGGAAACCCGAAGTAAACTTATTCATGCATTGGAGATTTCTACCCATAAAGATGAAGTAACTCCAAAGAGAAAGCACGGTGTTCCACCATTTTAATAATGTGTTATGGAAGAAAAAGAACCTGAATACAAAACATTAACAGTCGACGGTGTAAATTATAGGACATTGTTGACCAAAAAATACGTTGCCCGAAAAAATTTTAAAGAAGTTGATCAGCGCATGGTATCTGCATTTATATCCGGATCAATTAATAAAATTGAAGTGAAAAAGGGTAAAAAGGTTAAAGCAGGAGATGTTCTGCTTTATCTGGAGGCTATGAAGATGAATAATGTCATCAGGGCAGCCAATGACGGTGTTGTAAAGAAAATCTATGTAGTTTTGGGAGAACAAGTAACCAAGGGCCAGTTACTTGTTGAGATTGTCTAAATTATTGGTATCCGTAATCAGATCATAGATCGCATCCCTTCCTTGGGATGTGATTGATGAACTAACAATGAATTGTGGCAATTCTGTCCATTTTTCGAGCAAAGTTGACTTATAACGCTCAATATTATTGATAAGTTCAGTTTTATTTAATTTATCTGATTTAGTAAAAACGATCACGAATGGCAATTGATTTATCCCAAGCCATTCCATAAATTCCAAATCAATTTTTTGAGGTTCAATGCGGGCATCGATCAAAATAAATGTGCAACGCAAATTTTTTCTTTTCATCAGGTATTGATGGATCAGTTCACCCCATTTTTCCCTGGCCGATTTTGAGATTTTAGCAAAACCGTATCCGGGCAAATCAACCAGATACCACTCTTCATTTATTAAATAATGATTGATCAATTGGGTTTTTCCGGGTGTTGAGGAAGTTTTTGCTAATTTTTTCCGGTTAGTTAGCATATTGATCAGCGAAGATTTACCAACATTTGATCTGCCAATAAAAGCGTATTCGGGCAAATCAGTTTTTGGGCATTTTGACACCTCCTGATTGCTAATAACAAAATCTGCGGATTTAATAATCATTTTTGTTTTTAAATTTTATAAGTGGTAACGTGACGGTCCTTTTTAACCTCAAAAATATCATCAACGGTTACCATGATCCCTGTTTCTTCTACCAGCCCAAAATGATCATTTAATGCAGTACCAAAAGTCCTCATTGTTGAGGAAAGATTCATGTATGCGTTGAAAAGTGGAGGAATGTTCTCACCTAAACTTCTTACTTTTTGCACCAATATTTTATAATCTTCGTCGTAACTTCTTGAAGTAAAAACCCGGTTTAATTCATCCGCATCCGTGGTATAATTCATGGGTTTATGTGGACGAACCAACTCATCCTTGTCGGGGAAATATTTTTCCATGAAAAAAAGAATGATATCTCGGGCGTAAACATTAAAGTGCGGGTACATGGTTACTTTGCCGAATAAATATTTAACATCCGGATTGTCAACCATGATAGAGCCCAAACCATCCCAGATATTGTCCAATGAATACATCCCTTTCCTGATGTTATTCGAGGGTTGATAAAGTGGTTGAACAAAAGATCTTCCTAATTCAATCGTACATGGTAAAAATTCCTTCACGAATTTTTCCGAATATTTAAATAGTTCTGCAGTGGGTGTACTTACAACACCTTTTTCATTGATTTGCAAATTTTTACAATGGATGAAGCGATAGCCACCAATAATTTCTTTGTCTTCAGGATTCCACACAATGAGTTGTTTGAATGGAATTTCACTCGTGTCGAAACTATCAATATCGATTGATTTTCCGGTACCTCCTTTTGCATCCCTGAAGGTGATTTCACGCAAACGACCAACTTCTTGCATCAGATTTGGCGAATCATGTGCCGTAAAAACGTAAATTTCGTTATTGCCAAAATTCGTATTTCGGATAAAAATTTCATCATTCAATTCTTTTTCAAGCGAGGCTTTATTAACAGGTGGCATTATTGTTTCCATAGGGTTAAATTTCGGTTCTATTTAATATTTAAATTCACTTTCAGGGTTTTTTTCAACTGAATAAATATGTTCCCGAACTTTCTGTGCCCAGGCAATGCTGCTCATTCGCTTATCAAAAGTTTGATAAGGAATTGGATTTCCGAAGGTGATTTTAATTGTTTTATCTCGTTGTTTATACATCTCGTTAACCAGATAAAGCATTTCTATATTTGACTTAATTTTAAGTTTCTCACGCAAATTTGCAAGATTATAAAAAAAGTTGGAATTACGCCCGCTAATATGCGTAGGGATTATATCTCTTTGATATTGGATTGCTTTTTTAATGAATGTTTGTTTCCATGGCAAATCCGAAATGTGCCCTGATTTTTTACGGGAAACAAGGCCGGCAGGGAAATAAAGCAATATAGATTCGGAGGCGAAAGTATCATTGATGATCCGTACATTATCAGCATTGCTTCCATGTTTGTTGATCGGAATAAAAATCTCTTTAAGATTTGGTACATTCATTAAAAGGTCATTGACAGGGATGATTAAATCACTCCTAACTTTTCTGACTTCATGTATTAATGCCAACCCGTCAGGCCCTCCCAATGGATGATTCGATGCGATGATGTATTTTCCTGTTTGAGGTATTTTTTCGAGGCCCTCTGAAAAAACCTTTGCTCCAAATTCATCGAACAATACACTATCGATAAACTCAAATGCAGAAAGTTGAGAATGTTCTTCAAGAAAACTATTCAGCTCATTTTCATGGGCAATCCTTTTCAAATAAGCAAGTAAAAAACCCGGAATTAATTTTAATAGTCTAGGATTTTTGCTTCTAAAAACATTGTCAATATCTATCAGTTTTTGCTTCATGTTTTTGCCTTTGATGTATCAGTCTCTCGGGTTTGTTGTGCATTCTATACAAATTTAGAATTATTAGTCATTGTTTAACCTCATAATCGGTATTTTTTTTCTGAGTTTAATCAGATTATAGAACCAGAAATGTTTAAAAAATATTTCAGAGATAATTAGCACACAATCAATCCTGTAACCCAATTTCATCATACGACAAAAAAAATTACCCCTCTAAATGTAACTTTTTATTAACAATGTGGTAGAAAGTGGTAAAAAGTGGTAAATAATTATTTATATTTACTCCATAAAAATCAAGATTCTTGGCTGAAATAATAGGTACATACGAATGCAAGGTGGATGTCAAAGGAAGACTGATGTTTCCATCACAATTGAGAGCACAAATTCCATCCGCTTCAGTGGAAGGATTCGTGATCAAGAGGAGCATTTTTATGAAATGCCTGGAGTTATACCCGAAAGAGGAATGGCAGATAGAAAGTAAACGAATTAATACGCTAAACCGATTTAAGAAGAAGAATGTTGATTTTATCAGAAAATTTATGGCCGGTGTGAAAACTGCTGAATTGGATAAAACCGGGAGAATCCTAATCCCGAAAGATCTGATAAAATATGGAGCGATAAAGAGTGAAATTGTTTTGGCATCAGTTGTAAATAAAATTGAAATCTGGGATCGTGCAGAATATGAAAAAGCCGTGGATTATGATCCTGATGAATTTGCAAGTTTGGCTGAAGAAGTGATGGGTGATAATGAAACTGAATAAATTAATTAATGTACCACAATCCAGTATTACTACATGAGTGTATAGAAGGTTTGGCTATTAATGCGAATGGTCATTACGTGGATGTGACTTACGGGGGAGGGGGCCATTCAAAAGAAATATTGAAAAACTTAGAGGGGGGGAAATTAATTGCTTTCGATCAGGATAAAGATTCAATCAAAAACAAAGTTGAAGATAGCAAACTCATTTTTATTCAGGCAAATTTCAAGGAGTTAAAAAAACATTTGCAATTATTTCAAATGCTTCCAGTGGATGGGATCTTAGCTGATTTAGGGGTTTCGTCACACCAGATTGATACTGCAGAAAGAGGCTTCTCTACTCGTTTCGACGGGAAAATTGATATGCGAATGGATCAGTCAATTGAAACTTCTGCTTTAGATGTTTTAAATAATTATTCATTGGAGGAATTAAGCAATGTTTTTAAAACTTATGGCGAACTAAAAAACGCAAAGCATATTGCAAAATTAATTGTTAATGGCAGGGCAGAACATCCCTTTTCAACCACCGTTGAATTAAGGAAAACTTTAGAGTCTTGCATGCCAAGAGGCAAAGAAAATAAGTTCCTTGCTCAACTATATCAGGCTTTACGTATAGAAGTGAATGATGAGTTAAGTGCTTTGAAAAGCATGCTTGAACAAGCAGCTGAGGTGCTTAAACCAGGTGGTAGATTGGTCGTAATGTCGTACCACTCATTAGAAGATCGATTGGTGAAAAATTTTATTAAGACAGGAAATTTTGAAGGAAAACTTGAAAAAGATTTTTATGGGAACCCGATCACACTGTTTCGCCAAATTTCAAGAAAGCCTGTAACCGCATCAAATGAGGAATTGAACTTAAATCCAAGATCACGAAGTGCAAAGCTTCGTATCGCTGAAAAGATATGATACAAAGAAATGAATTTAAAACGGGTCCAAGATCAAGTTCGGCTGGTTCTTCAGCTAAAACTTCCTCTTTTCGTCGGACAATTCAAAGTATTTTGGGTGGGGGATTTTTAACCAAAGATGGAGTAGTAAACCAATTGACTTTTTTGTTTTACGCCACATTTTTAGCCATTCTTTATATCGCAAATATCTACTATGCAGAGAAGGATATTAGAGAATTCAATGCATTGAATAAAGAACTGAAAGAATTGAGATACGAATACATCACGGGTAAATCAAACTTGATGAATATCAGTAAACAATCTGAAATTACAAAACGCCTATTAGGGAGTGGAATAAAGGAATCTGTGGTTCCGCCTTATAAACTGGTTTTAGTAAAATCTGAACTAAAAAATTAATTAAAGTAATGAACGACAAACGTGATATACTATGGCGGGTTTATTTGTTGTACATTTTTGTACTACTTGCCGGTATAGCAGTGATTGCTAAAGTCGTTCAAATTCAGGTTTATCAATCCGATAAGTTGCTTCAGAAGGCAGAGAAGCAAGAAATGCAGTATGCAAGCTTAGAAGCGAATCGTGGTAATATATATTCTGACGATGGAAGATTGCTCGCAACTTCTGTACCCGTTTTTGAAATCAGAATGGATGTGGATTCGGAGCATATTTCAGACGATTTATTTAACACAGAAGTAGATTCTTTGGCTTTATGCCTTTCAAAATTGTTTCGTGATAATTCAAAACAATCATATAAAAACAAGTTGCAAAAAGCCCGTAAAGATGGGAATCGGTATTTTTTAATAAACAGGAATGTTACTTATGAGCAATTAAAAGAACTGCGAACATTCCCAATTTTGAGAAGAGGTAAATACCTAGGTGGCTTAATCTCAATTTCAAATACTACGAGAAAAATGCCTTTTGGCAATTTGGCCAAACGTACGATTGGTTATCAGAACAAAGAAGAAAAATTATTTGTTGGATTAGAGGGTGCTTATGCCGATCATATTGAAGGAATTCAAGGCCAGCAATTACAAAGGAGGATCAACAATGGGGATTGGATCCCATTAAATGATGAAAATGATATTCTTCCGGTTGACGGCAAGGATATTTTTACCTCGATAGATGTAGATATTCAGGATGTTGCTGAAAATGCATTGTACCAACATTTGGTTGAACATGGTGCATATCAGGGTTGCGCGGTATTGATGGAGACAAAAACCGGATTTATTAAGGCGATTGCAAACCTGCGTTATGAGCCGTCCACAGGAACTTATGAGGAATCCTATAATTACGCGATTGCCGAAAATGTGGAACCTGGTTCAACTTTTAAACTGGCTTCTATGATTGCGGCTTTGGAATCGGGAAAAGTAAAGTTGGATGATTATGTTGAAACCGGTGAAGGATGGGTCAAGTATTATGACCGGATCATGAAGGATGATCATAAGATAGGTGAAGGATGGATAACCGTCCGCGAAGCTTTCGAGAAATCCTCAAATGTTGGAATATCAAAAGTTATAACTAAAATATTTGAAGATAATCCACAAAAATTTGTTGATTATTTAACTAAAATGTCAATTGATGAACCTTTGGGTTTAGATATTCTGGGAGAAGGTAAACCATATATTAAAAGCCCAAAAGATAAAAGTAATTGGTATGGAACCACCTTACCATGGATGTCGATTGGCTATGAACTGACCCTGACACCTCTTCAAACCCTGACTTATTACAACGCGGTCGCGAATAATGGAGTAATGGTAAAACCACAATTTGTCAGAGCTATCAGACAGGAAAATCAGGTATTGAAGACTTTTGACCCAATTGTGATCAATAAATCAATTTGTTCACAACGAACAATTGATTCTGTAAAAGCACTGTTGGAAGGAGTTGTGTTAAGAGGCACAGGTACTGTTGCATTTGAAAACATAAAATATAAAGTTGCAGGGAAAACAGGTACTGCGCAGATCGCAAGAGGCAAGAGTGGATATAATAAATCTGATTACAATGCATCGTTTGTTGGTTATTTCCCGGCTGATGATCCGCAATATTCATGCATCATCGTCGTAAATAATCCAACGAAGGGAAAGATTTATGGAAGCGCTGTTGCGGCACCAGTTTTTAAAGAAATAGCGGATAAAATCGTGGCTACACAATTGGAAAATCAATTGGGTGCACCAAACCTTCAGGCAAAAGCGATCCTCCCGAATGAAAGTAAGGGCGAGAACTCGGATTTCAAATTACTTTATCAGGCACTTGCTTATCCGGTAAAAACAATTTCTGATAGCAGTTGGGTGATTTCCCAACCAAAGGTAAGACTTATTGAAATAAGCAAAATAGAAGTTAAGGATGGTGTGATCCCTGATGTTAGTGGAATGGGGGTCAGAGATGCAGTTTATTTGCTGGAGAGCTTAGGCGTGCAAACACAAGTAATAGGCAGAGGAATTGTTTCAAGCCAATCCATTAGTGCCGGAACAAAAATATCAAGTGGAATGAAAATAATATTAAATCTATCGAGTCAGGTACATTGAAGAATTTAATCGAAATATCGGGTAGTTTGCAAATTGAGCAATTGATTGGATCCAATGATCTTCTGATCAATGAAATTATTTTTGATTCAAGGAAGGTTGAAAAAGGATCATTATTTGTTGCCCAATCGGGAACAAATGTAGATGGTCATCAGTTTATCGATTTGGCTATTCAGCAAGGTGCTGTTGCTGTTGTTTGTGAGCAGATCCCTGCACTCATTAATAATTCCATTTGTTATATTCAGGTTCAAGATTCAAAAAAGGCTTTGGGAATGTTGGCTTCGGAGTTTTACGATCATCCATCAACTAAGCTAAAATTGATAGGGATAACAGGAACAAACGGTAAGACCACGATTGTTACTTTACTCCATAACTTATTCACTCAATTGGGTTATAAAGCCGGACTTCTCTCTACAATTGAAAATAAAATCAGACAAGAGTGCCTTGCTTCTACTCATACAACACCGGATACAATTCAACTGAATCAGTTGCTTGATAAGATGGTGAAAGCAAATGTGGAGTTATGTTTTATGGAAGTTAGCTCTCATGCGGTGGATCAGGAGCGTATTCATGGACTTCATTTTTACGGTGGGGTTTTTACCAATCTTTCGCACGATCATTTAGATTATCATCTGACTTTTGACGAATATTTAAAAGCTAAAAAGAAATTTTTCGATCAATTGTCTTCCTCTTCATTTGCACTTAGCAATACCGATGATAAACGCGGACTAATTATGCTGCAAAATACCAAGGCGAAAAAATATACTTATGGATTAAGAGGTGTTGCAGATTTCAATACAAAAATTATAACCAATCAATTTGAAGGATTGGAATTAGAAATTGATAAGCAACCAGTGTGGTTTAAGTTAATCGGGAAATTCAATGCTTACAATCTCCTCGCTGTTTATGCTACAGCAGTTTTGTTGGGTGAGGATAAATTAAAGGTGCTCACTTTGATGAGCGATATGCAGGCTGCCGAAGGTCGATTTGATCAAATACGATCCGGAAATAATATAAACGTAATCATTGATTACGCCCACACACCTGATGCTTTAGAGAATGTTTTGAAAACGATTGCGTCGATCAGAACCGGAAATGAACAGCTTATTACGGTGATTGGAACAGGAGGAAACCGTGATAAACTGAAACGGCCAATCATGGCGCAAATTGCCTGCAATAATAGTGATCGTGTCATCCTTACTTCTGACAATCCACGCGATGAAGATCCTGATCAAATTATTGATGATATGAAAGCCGGACTTGATGCGGTTCAACTGAGAAAGGCTTTATCAATAACAAATAGAAGAGAAGCAATAAAAACCGCTCTCACCTTTGCAAAAGATGGCGACATCATTTTAGTAGCAGGAAAGGGCCACGAAAAATATCAGATTATTAAAGGTGAAAAATTGCCTTTTGACGAAAAAGAGATTGTTAAGCAATTATTAATGAATTTATAAGACGGAAATTATGCTTTATTATTTATTCAGTTATCTCGATCAGCATTTCAACTTCCCGGGAGCAGGGGTATTTCAGTATATCTCATTCCGTGCGGCAATGGCAATCATTACCTCTCTCATTATTTCACTGCTTTTTGGTAAGCGGTTGATCAATGTGCTTGTTAAAAAGCAGGTTGGCGAATCGATCAGGGATTTAGGGTTGGAAGGGCAAATTGAAAAGCAAGGTACACCAACAATGGGAGGGCTGATCATAATAGGAGCGGTCCTGATCCCAACACTTCTATTTGTAAAACTTGATAATATCTATGTTTTGCTTTTGATCTTCACAACTGTTTGGTTAGGTGGAATTGGTTTATTGGATGATTATATCAAGGTATTCAGAAAAGATAAAAAAGGCCTGGCAGGAAGATTTAAGTTATTGGCACAAATTATTTTAGGATTGGTAGTCGGCTCGGTCATGTATTTTAACGAATCGATTGTCATCAGGGAAAAAATCAGTGTTGAAACTGCCATTGCACAGGGCGTAAATCTTGGTGATGCCAAGGCGAATTTTGAACTGGATGCGGTAAAATCAACAAAAACCAGTATCCCATTCGTAAAAAATAATGAGTTTGACTATTCCATTCTGATATCGTGGATGGGCAAAGATTATGCAAACCTGGCTTATCTGATATTTATTCCGATTGTAATCATGATCATCATGGCTGTTTCGAATGGAGCCAATTTAACGGATGGGATGGATGGCCTGGCAACCGGCACTTCTGCAATCATAGGGGCTACGCTTGCAATCTTAACCTGGGTTTCAGGAAATATCGTATTTGCCAATTACCTAAACATCATGTACATCCCCAATTTAGGGGAGCTGACCATTTATATCAGTGCATTTGTTGGAGCCTGTATCGGGTTTTTATGGTACAACTCTTATCCTGCACAGGTATTTATGGGCGATACCGGTAGCTTAACAATTGGTGGCATCATTGCCGTCATTGCTATTATCATCCGAAAAGAATTATTGATCCCGATATTATGCGGAATTTTTGTTGTTGAAAATCTATCGGTTGTGCTTCAGGTAAGCTATTTCAAATATACAAAAAGGAGGTTTGGCATCGGGAAACGCATATTTAAAATGTCACCGCTTCATCATCACTTTCAGGTACTGGGTTATTCGGAGCCAAAAATCGTTCAGCGATTTTTTATCGTTGGAATCATGCTCGCGGTATTTACGATAGTAACGCTTAAACTTAGATAATAGATTGAATAAATAGAATTTTTATACATACTCAAACAAAATTAATATGACTCTAGAAGAATTAGCATTACAGGGTAAGCAAAGAGCTTACAAATCAATGGCAGCAGGCATAAACTCTAAATTGATCGGTATTCGGAAGGAGACAATTAAAAAATGCCTGACGGATTTTCAAAATGTCGAACATCGTCTTGAGCTTGTAGCATCCATTAGCGAAATAGAATTTGTGAACGACTCAAAGGCCACCAATGTGAATTCGAGTTGGTATGCACTTGAATGTATGCAGAATAAAGTTGTTTGGATTGCAGGGGGAATTGATAAAGACAATGATTATGAAATTTTGAAAAGTTTGGTTCATCATAAAGTTAAAGCAATTGTTTGTTTGGGATTGGATAACTCAAAAATTCATGAAGCCTTTGCCGGAGAAGTGGAAACAATTATAGATACGCAATCGGTTACAGAAGCTGTTCAAACAGCTTATCAACTCGCTAAAAGAGGTGATTCTGTACTTTTTTCACCGGCCTGTGCAAGTTTTGATTTATTCGAAAATTATGAGGATCGGGGCAATCAATTTAAACAGGCCGTTAACGGGTTATAATAATAAGAAATAGCTGAGATGTCAAGTTTTGCAAGTAAAATAAAAGGAGATAAAGTAATTTGGGCGGTAGTAATACTATTGTCCGTGTTTTCTTTATTGGCTGTTTATAGTTCATCTGGCACTCTGGCTTATAAATACAAAGGCGGGAATACAGAGTACTACATGATCAAGCATTTTATGATTCTTGCTTTTGGTTTTGGACTCATGTATTTGGCCCATCTGGTCAATTATACTTATTACTCAAGGATTTTTCAAATTGTGCTTTTTATTGCTGTCCCCTTACTTGCGCTAACATTGGTTATAGGGATAGATTTGAACGATGCAAAACGCGTACTGCCCTTACCTTTTAATTTAAGTTTTCAAACATCCGATTTGGCCAAGCTTACATTAATCGTATACTTAGCACGTCTTCTGACAAAAAAGCAAGATCAAATCAAAGATTTCAAATCAGCTTTTGTACCTTTGATGTTACCCATTTTAATTGTTTGTGGATTAATCTTGCCTTCTAATTTTTCAACCGCGGCATTGCTGTTTGTAACCTGTTTGGTGCTGATGTTTATTGGAAGGGTAAACATGACTTATATTTTGTCCCTGGTCATGATCGGGGCAGTTATCTTAACTGTTTTCATATTTGTTCTTTACAATTCTTCAGGAGAAAAACAGGGTCGGATGTGGACCTGGAAGAACCGAATAGAGAACTTCATTTCTTCGGATGGTGGCAATGAAAGTAATTATCAGGTCGATCAATCCAAAATTGCAATCGCATCAGGAGGAATAATAGGTAAAGGGCCTGGAAACAGCACCCAACGAAATTTTTTACCTCATCCATATTCTGATTTTATTTTTGCCATCATTATTGAAGAGTATGGATTAATAGGAGCAAGTATCATCGTTTTACTTTACATGATTTTGTTTTACAGAGCAGTCAAAATTGTGACAATAATCCCAAAGAAATTTGGGGCATTTTTAACCATCGGAGTTGCTTTTAACCTGGTTTTTCAGGCATTAATAAATATGGGTGTTGCTGTCGATTTATTACCGGTTACGGGTCAACCTTTGCCATTGGTGAGTATGGGGGGAACTTCAATTTGGTTCACGAGTTTATCCATTGGCATTATTTTAAGTGTGAGTAAAGAAATTAATCTGACAGGAAAAATAGATAAAGTACAAGAAAATGTGGCGGACCAATCTTAAAATAATCATCAGCGGAGGTGGAACCGGGGGGCATATTTTATTTGTTGGTGCAAAAGGAAGAATGGAAATGGAGCGGGTTCCATTGGCCGGATTTCAAATTGAAGGATTATGGATTAGTGGTTTCCAACGCAGGATCACAATCAAGAATTTACTCTTCCCGATAAAACTACTTTTAAGTTTGTTTAAAGCGAAGCAAATTATCATGAGATTTAAACCCAATATCGTGATTGGAGTGGGAGGTTATGCCAGTGGACCAACATTACGTATGGCAATACGACAAAAAATTCCAACATTGATTCAGGAGCAGAATTCATATCCGGGAATCACTAACAGAATTTTGGCTAAAAAAGTAAATTCAATTTGTGTGGCCTACGATCATATGGATCATTTTTTCCCAAAAGAGAAAATTGTCAAAACAGGAAACCCTGTAAGGGAAGAGTTGGTGGATGTTTCAGGAAAACGAGAAGAGGCACGTGAATTTTTCAAACTGGATTCACGACAGGTTGTTTTTGTGGTTGGTGGAAGTCAGGGTGCAATTGCGATCAATAAAAGCATTGAGAATTTATTACCTGAAATTATTAATAATGAGTTACAATTGATTTGGCAAACGGGAACTACATTTTATAATCAGGCTGCTCAGAATGCAACTGACCGGATTAAAATATTTAAGTTTATTGATAGAATGGATTTGGCCTATGCAGTTGCTGATATTGTTATTTCAAGGGCTGGTGCCATTGCCATCTCAGAATTGTGTTTAGTAAGTAAACCTGTAATATTCATTCCTCTTCCATCAGCGGCAGAAGATCATCAAACTAAAAATGCAATGGCATTGGTGGAGCTTGAAGCGGCATTAATGATTAAAGAATCGAATATTAGAGAAGAACTTGGCCAAATGCTAAAGGATTTAGCAAGTAATAAAGCACTTCAATTAAAGCTCAAAACTAATATTGGAAAACTTGCAATACCAAATGCAAGTGAAATTATTGTTGATGAAATTATGAAACTGTTGGTTGATAAAAATTAATTATGAATTTATACGAGCTGAAACATATCTATTTTATTGGCATCGGAGGCATTGGAATGAGTGCCCTGGCTCGTTACTTTATGCAAAAAGGCATAAAGGTAAGTGCTTATGATAAAACAGAAACCAAACTCACAAAGCTTCTTGAAGAAGAAGGAATTCATATAACTTTTAAAGATGAAGTAGCAGAAATCCCTGGGTTAATTGACTTAGTTGTTTATACGCCTGCAATACCCAGCGATCACAAACAGTTTAATTATTTCAAAACGCTCAAAACTCCCATCCTTAAACGATCCGCGTTGCTTGGAGAGCTCAGTAAAAATAAATTTACCATCGCCATTGCAGGAACCCATGGCAAAACTACAATAACCTCATTGGTTGCACATATTTTTATAACGGCCGGTATAAAAGTTTCGGCTTTTGTTGGCGGAATAACAAAGAATTATAACACGAATTTTGTTGGATCTGCTGATGCAGAAGTTGTCATTGCAGAGGCTGATGAATACGATCGTTCATTTTTGACTTTAAGCACTGATATCAGCCTGATCAGTTCCATGGATGCGGATCATCTGGATATTTATCATAATAAAATGCAGTTGGTCGAATCCTTTAAATTATTCGCGGATAATGGAAAGCCAAATTCGCATTTAATTGTAAACCACCGATTGAAATCAGAATTAGGATTTGAAAAGTGTTTCACCTACAATTTGGATAGTAATGCTGATTTTTATGGAGATGATATCACGATAGTAAATGCTGCCTATGAATTTAATATTCATACAAGTGAAGGAATTTTAAAAGACCTTCAGTTTAAAATACCGGGAAGGCACAATCTTGAAAATGTGGTTGCAGCTGTATCTGTCGCCAAATTATATGGGATCAAAGATCAGTTTATCAAAGATGCACTCGAAACTTATAGAGGTGTTGAACGTCGTTTTGATATTCTGTTAAATAGACCAGACTGTGTTTATATTGATGATTATGCACATCATCCGGAAGAATTGAGAGCTTGCATCCTGGCAGTCAAAGAGTTTTATCCCGGGAAAAAAATTACTGGCATATTTCAACCGCATTTATTTTCACGTACTCGTGATTTTGCAGATGAATTTGCCAGAAGTTTGGAACAACTTGATGAACTCATCCTGCTTGAAATTTATCCTGCACGTGAAAAGCCTATAGATGGAATAAACGCTACTTTTTTGTTAGACAAAGTGAATTTGAAAAACAAATATTTGTTTACAAACGAGCAGGTATTAAATTTTATTTCGGCTTTTAAACCGGGAGTATTGTTGACAGTCGGCGCCGGTGATATTGATAAATTGGTTCAACCAATCAAAGAGAGATTAATATGAAACGAGCATACCAAATATTCGGAATAAAGAAGGATGGGAAAATATCATGCGAGTTCCATCCGACCATTTTAAGTGAAATAAATTGCGGATGAAGCGGATTCTTAAAATATTAGCCGGGACCATCGCTGCTTGTGGAGTGGCAGTTTTGATCTATGTCGTTTCATTAAAGCAGGAAGAGGTAAAATGCATTGGCATGCGAATTAGTATAGATTATCCCGAACAGGATATCTTCATTGAAAAGAGTGAAATTGAGGAACTTGTTAAAACAACGTATGGGAATATTTATTCCGTAGCTATCAATGTAATTAGCACCGAGAAACTTGAAAATCTGTTTTTGCAAAATCCTTATATCAGATCTGCCAATGTTTATGCAAATATTCAAGGCGAATTGATTATCGATATTGAACAAAGGCAGCCAATTTTCAGACTTGAAATGCCCAAAGGCAGTTTCTACGTTGATAATTATGGAAGTTATATGCCATTAAGCCCACAATATATTTCACGATTGGTAATTGTTAGCGGGTATTTAAAAAGTATAGATATAAATAATGAGAAGGGATTAAATCAGAGTGATCAAGCCGAAAATTCAGACATAACCTCAATTATTGAAATGGTTAAGTTCATCAGAAAGGATTCCTTTTTGAGTGCCTTAATTGAGCAAATTTATATAAATAAAGATAAAGAAATTGAACTCATCCCCAAACTGGGCAAGCAATACATTTTGTTAGGTAAGGCTGAGCAGTTTGAGGAAAAGTTAAATAAGCTTCAGCTATTCTACGAGCAGGGAATGCCAATAAATGGTTGGGATGCTTATGAGGTGATAAATATAAAGTTTAAAAATCAGGTTGTTTGTACAAAAATTTAATAATATGGAAACATCAGAAATCATTGTTGGATTAGATATTGGAACTACAAAAATTGCTGCCATTGTTGGACGAAAAAACGACAAAGGTAAAATTGAGTTACTTGGTTTCGGGAGAACTGAATCCATTGGCGTCAAACGGGGGGTTGTATCCAATATTGAGCACACGGTACAATCCATTAAGACTGCAGTTGAGCAGGCCACTCAAACTTCCGGTGTGGAAATTAAATATGTAAATGTGGGTATTGCGGGCCAGCATATAAAAAGTTTGCAACATAGGGGTAACATTATACGTGAAAACAGCGAGGAGGAAATAAGTCAGAAAGATTTGGATTTCCTGAATAACAGCATGTATAATTTAAACATGAGTCCTGGCGAAGAAATTATTGATGTGATCCCTCAGGAATACATTATCGATAATGAACAAGGAGTTAAGGAGCCCATTGGCATGCTTGGAAATACACTTGAGGCCAACTTTCATATTATCATTGGTCAAACCGCTGCCGCTAAAAATATTTACAAATGTGTTAAAAAAGCCGGTCTTGAAGTTGTTGATCTGATTTTGGAGCCAATTGCTTCTGCTGAGGCTGTGCTGGGCGATGACGAAAAAGAAGCAGGAGTCGTACTGGTTGATATTGGCGGTGGAACAACTGATATTGCTATTTTCCAGGATGGGATTATTCGTCATACCGCGGTAATTCCT
>PHDM01000061.1 GCA_002840985.1 Bacteroidetes bacterium HGW-Bacteroidetes-17 | reverse complement strand
TATCGTCCGCCCATAAAGTTTCCTACTTTCATCATTGCATACATCCCGTTCACCTGTCCCACAATGCGGTCCTTTGTATCAAAAGCCTGCAATTCGCCTAAAGCTGTTTTCGGTGCCGGATCGAGCCTGTCTTTTGAACAACTCACAATCAGAACCATAATCAATAATATAATTGATCCTTTCAATATATTTTTCATAATTTCTATCGTTTAATAGTGACTAAAATGTAACATTTACACCAAATGAGTAAGTCCTGGCCTGAGGTACCGTATTTCTGTCGACACCCGGTGTAAGGTTGCTATTTCCGTTGGCTGAAACTTCAGGATCTGAACCTGTATAACCGGTTATTACCAAGGCATTGAAAACCTGTGCATAGAACCTTACTCTTTCAAGTCCCCATGAACTTGGAATATTCTTTAATGTATAGCCAACAGTTATATTGCGAACTTTTAAGTAATCACCTTTTTCAACGTTTTCAGAGAGTACCATAGTAGAACCATTTGAGGTGTTATCGTTAAAAATTGGTTTGGGTATATTGGTAATGTCGCCCGGTTGTGACCAAGCTGTTTCATATACCTCAACTGTATTGTTCCACCATCTTTGATCTCTCAATCCTGCTTTTGAACCGTTGTATAATTCGAAACCAAGCGCATAAGTCAGATTGAAAGAGAAATCAAAATTCTTATAGGTAAGGGTATTGTCTAAACCACCATAAAGTGTTGGAAGTGGAGAACCCAATATTTTCCCATCTGCATTAAGGGAAATTGCGGGTGCATTTCCACTACCATCCCTGTATTGCCATTGGGTAGCTGAGGAATTTTCACGATAAAAAAGAACTTCTTTACCGGCTGCGTTAACAAAAACTCTTCTACCTGTTGCAGGATCAACCCCTCTTGTTTCTACACCAAAAATATTTCCTACAGGAGATCCGACCAACGTACGGCTGGTAGTTTCCAAACCTGACGTAACCCCAACAATTTCAGTTACACCGGGTGCCAATTCGGTAACTTCATTTTTAAGGGTACTGATGTTAAAATTAGTTGTCCAGGTGAAATCTTTTTTGGCCACATTATAACTTGTTAGCGAAAGTTCAAGACCTGTATTATACATAGCTCCTATATTCATTGGAATAGTATTGCCAGGTACCCCTTTTGAAGGAGACTGGGGAACATTAAGTATTAAGTCGTTCACATCATTATAATACCAGTTCAGGTCAACCTGGATTTTATCTTTGAGTAAGCCAAAGCTTAGGCCTATGTCATACTTATCGCTTTTCTCCCATTTTAAATCAGGGTTACCGGCTTGATTGAAGATCCATGTCGGAGCGGTACCATAAACACCTGAACCATAGAGGAACAATGATGCGTATGAATCGATACCCGACATATTACCAACTTGTCCGTAACTGGCTTTTAACCGTAAATCAGAAAATAACTCACTTAACTTACCGTCTTTCACGAAAGTTTCATTTGAAAGGTTCCACATTAAAGAAGCACCACCGAAAACTCCGTACTTTTTATCTTTAGCCAAACCTGAATATCCATCCTGACGCACACTGGCTTCGAAAAAATATTTTTTATCATAGTTGGCATTAAAACGACCGAAATAAGAGATGAAATAATTTTCATATTGATTTCCACCGCCCATTCCTGCAGTAACCCATGAACCTTGATAGGTTTCAAAAAATGGGTCAGCTACATTGGTTTTGACGCCACTCCATCTGTTTCCTGCTGTATATTGTTCTTCCGTACCGGCTAGAATACTTAAATTTGTTTTTTCTTTGAGGGTATATGAATAATTCACGGTATTGGTCCAGGTCCATCGGTTTAATCGTTCGAAATTATTCGTTGCATTTCCATTTGCTGAATACCCATCACCAGTAATTCCGGATTGGAATGAAATTGATTCAACAGAAAGATTATCGATACCATAAACGGTTTTAAACACCAAATCTTTAATTGGTTCATAAGATACTGAGAAATTGGCCAGAACCCGGTCGGTTTCTGCAGTAAATGTATTGAGTTCAAATGCAGCAACAGGATTATAATAGCCATAATTTGCTACAGGTTGGCCCATATTCCCGATTGCAGAACCATTGATATTATAGGATCCATTGTTCAAAAATGGTGCTAAGTTTGGTGGAAGCACAAAAGCCAATCGGCCGGCTCCTGCAGTATTAAATCCCTGACCAGGCAAAGACCCTGTATTGGGTGCTTCACTCATTGAATTTGTTACAGTAATATTAGCTCCCAAATTAATATACTTGTTCAATTTATGATCAAGATTGAACCTGACATTTTTTCTTGTATAAGTATTATTTATAACCATACCTTCCTGGTCGGTAAAGCCGGCTGATAGGTAATAAGTTGTTGATGGAGAGGCTCCGGAAATAGTCACTGAATGATTATGTTGGAATCCTGTTCGATATACCAGGTCCGCCCAATCAGTGTCGATAGGTTTGCCATCTGCATCGGTTGGAATAAAGAATTGAAATGCCAGCTGAGAAGGATAGTTTGCTAATGCCTTATTTTTATGCTCCACATATTGTGCGGCATTCATCATATCAAAAATATGAAATGGTTGGGTATAACCAAAAGATCCATCATAAGTTACTTTTGTTTTTGCAGTTGTTCCACGTCGTGTAGAAATTAAAATTACACCATTGGCAGCCCTGGATCCATAAATAGCTGTTGCTGATGCATCTTTTAAAATTTCCATTGATTGGATATCTGAGGGGTTAATATCGCCAAGGGGGTTTGATGCGGCACTATTTTGTGATACATCACCAGTAAAGACAGGTACTCCATCTACAACGATGAGTGGGTAAGAAGATGAGGTGATTGAGTTAAATCCCCGAACCCTGATTACTGGCGGGTTATTCAATACCCCGTTTGGCATGGTGATCATAACACCTGCAGCTTTTCCTTGTAAAGCCTGGTCAAAACTTTGTACAGGGACTAATTTAAGGTCATCGCCCTTTACTGATGATATGGCTCCGGCAACATCCCGTTTCTTTTGTACACCATAACCAACAACCACTACTTCGTCAAGCGAAGTTGAGGACATGCTCATTTGAACATTAATTACGGATTGGTTTCCTATCTCAATCTCTTGAGTTACCATTCCAATATAAGTAAAGCGAAGAATTTGAGCAGATGCAGGTAATGTAAAAGCATACTTGCCA
This sequence comes from Bacteroidetes bacterium HGW-Bacteroidetes-17, assembly GCA_002840985.1. Taxonomy (GTDB): domain Bacteria; phylum Bacteroidota; class Bacteroidia; order Bacteroidales. The sequence goes on along the minus strand of PHDM01000061.1, from coordinate 17,530 downwards.
TCTATGTCTGTTGTGGTACCAATAGTAGTTCCTTTAACAACTACCTGTACACCAGGTATTGTAGAACCGTCTGAAGCACTTGTCACTGTTCCAGTGATAGTTCTTCCTTGGGCAAAGGCAAAATGAATGCCCAGAAACATGAATAATACAATAATTGCAATTCGTTTCATAAAATAATTTTTAGATTTAATAATTGGTTAGAAAGTAGGCTATTCACTAAGAGAGTCAAATCCCTTTAACCTCTTATTCATAGGAGGATTTTTTGTTACATTATTTCATAGGCAATAATATTGGTTAAAATTAATTTAAACACTTTAATAACCGGGACTGTTTTGTATCATAGATGACAAAAACACATTTTACCCTTAAAGATTAAATTTTATGTTCCCGAAAATTTTATGTTAAATACTGAAATTAGATGGTAGGCTATTCATTAAGAAAGTTAAATCCCTTTAACTTCTTAGTCAAGGAAGGGCTCTTTTTCTAATTATTTCATAGGCAAAGATGTTGTCGGCTAATAATCGATTAAAAGCTTTAGGGATGCATCTATATCATAAATAAAACCCCAAATAATAATTGCTTTCAAGATCAAGCTGATGTAAAACATCTTATCCTTAAAATCAAATATTGTTGACCCCTAAAATTTTAATAAGAGTATGAAATTAGATAGTATTCTTCGCACCAAAATCATTATTTATATTGATTAAATATCACTAAAAATAATGATTTCAGTTCGAAACATTGTTGAAGTTTATTAATCAACTTTTTTTAAACTCTATTCCCATAATTTTGTAACTTAATTCGGAGAAGTTTTTTGAATCTGTTTTTAGTAAAATGTTCTGGCGGTGAGAATCTATCGTAGCCTTACTAATAAATAGATGGTTTGCTATTTCGCGGCTAGTTTGGCCCTTCATAGCTAAAATCAGTACTTCTTTTTCACGATCGCTTAAAGATGCACAAACTGGATTTTCATTTAAATTAATGGATTTGGCAAATGAGTGCCTTGATTTAAAATGATCGATAGCAACTTTCAGTTCTTCAATATCAATAGGTTTAAGTAAATAATCAAGCGCTTCCTGCTTTATCGCCTTAATCGCATACTGATCGTAAGCAGTAATAAAAATAAAGCCAGGATAAAGTCCGGCGTCATGAACATCACTTAAAACATTAAAACCATTTTTTACGGGCATTTCAACATCGACAAACACCAAAGAAGGGCGTTCATCGATGATAAGCTGAACGGCTTTCACCGGATCTCTGGTATATTGAATCACTTCAATTTCATGAAACATTGAAAGAACATATTCCATTCTTTCAAGTGACGCGGGTTCGTCGTCAATAACAATTGCGCGGATTTTTTCGATTTCTTCCATAATAAAACTAAATTGTAAATATATTAAAGTAAATTTCAGCGTACAAGTTTTAAATATATCAAATATTCATTCCTCTAAATTTTGAATAATTTTGGATGAACCGTTATTATAACCCTTGTGCCCGCCGGTTCTTCATTGTTTGTCAATTCATTAAACTTAAACAAATCGTCAATCTTATAACTCACCTTTACATTTCGAAGTTGCTGATAAAGTTGGCAAATACTATTAGATATACCAACACCTTTACCACTACTCAATGATTTATCTTTTGATGCCGCCCTTCGTCCAACTCCATTATCTTCAATAATTATAAATAAATGTTTGTCTTTCTCTTTAATGGTTATTTTTAAGAATCCACCCTCCTTTTTTAGTCTTAATCCATGTTTTATTGCATTTTCAGTAAACGTATGAATGAGCATACGCGGCATTTCCCTTTCTCCAAGCCGTTCTTCATCCCAATCAATTTTATAATCAAATACATCCTTAAACCGAATCATTTGTAGCTCAATGTAATTTTTAATCATTTCGACTTCGGCCTTGAGGGTTGAACTAATTTGATCTGATTCGTTCAATACCAGTAGCATCAACCGCGATAACTTAGTCATGTATTTATAAGCCTCCTGGTTTTCTCCTTTGCCATAAAGAGAGCTTATTGAGTTGAGCGTGTTCAAAGTAAAGTGTGGATCGATTTGGTTTTTAATCGCCAGTAATTGAAATCTGGCTAATTCTTTTTCTTTTCGGGTATTATTTTGCGTTTTTATTCGTTGAGCCCACTGCATAATAGCAATAAAGACAACGATTAACGCATAAGTAAATATCCAGACAAAGTACTTAAACTTATAATTTGGATTTCTGGAAAATGAACATAGGTAAGCATCTTCATTGCTCAACTGAACTACGATGGATTTATTTTCTTTCAACTCACTTTGATGGGTCATTAAAAATCCAGGAACCCCCAAATTCCTTCCCTCCAATTTAATATTGACAGGATCTGACAAATCATTCTGTATAATTACAAATTCGTTTGAAAAGATTGAATTGGGGACCTGCTTGAATACAAGTTCATTCTGTCCATCATTGTCCAAATCAATCGGTTTAATGGGAAAGCCCTCAATGGGTTTTATTTGCAACGATTGTATTAGGTTTAAACTCGCGTCGTAGCATTCAACCAATCCTTTTACATGTGCAACATATAACAAATCATCAATGTCATTGTTTTTCGTAAATATCCAATCATTGCAATATCCGTAATCATTTGCAATATTTTTAGTTTTAAATAATTTGCCATTCAAATCGTAAAGATTAATTTTTTGTTCAACCTTACCTTCTTTTTCGGTTCCAATTATTGCAGCAATTTTTACACCATTCTCAGTTTTCAATGGGGCAATATAAGAACGCTGACAGGATACCGGAATGGGATCGAAACGCAAGCTCAAATCATGATTCAAAACCATAATATAACTTGAAGTGTCGGGGTATTGTAAATCCTTATTTGAATTATATCGACTGTTGTAAAAAGTATTAGTATATGTACCAAGTAATATCTCATCAAACCCATCCTGGTCGATATCGCATAGGTAATGTTGAACCAGATCAAAAGAAACCCCAAATGGTACAGATCGTATAACGATATTTTTCTGAAGATCCCATGCAAAAATTCCCTTGGGTTGTTGACCATAGCCGGTCATGATCATAAAAACAAAATCTTTAAATCCATCTCCATTTAAATCGGAATTTCCAATATGATTAATCCAAAGATCGTAGTTAATATCCAAATTATTTAAACCCTCAACTTGAACAGATTGGGAAATTATTGAGTCGGAAGAATAATGTTCAAACCTATTCAAATAAATTGAATCCACACTTCTGATAAAAACAAAAAGCTCATTTTTTTTATTGTTATTTAGATCTGCCGAAAACAAATTGCTTTCTTTAACCCATGGATGATCAAGAAGTATATCATATTTTGGGGCATCGGTAGCACTATAAATTGATATATGTGGTAATGTAGGAATTGGATTTGAAATAGAATGTAAAATTACTTTTTCACTAAGGCCATCTCCATCAAACTCGATAAATTTTTGAATAAACTTATCAGTAGAATTATAGCTTTGATCAATATTAAACTCATATTTTTGATAAATATCGGGTAAAAAAAATATTGCAATGACCGCAAAGGGCAATGCCTGTATAAATGGATTGAATAACGAACCTTGCCTGTTAAATATGCGATACATGATAATAATAGCTATAACTTATTGCCTATTCATTATAATTAACTACAGTTAGTGCAATTAAGTTAGTCAACAATATTGATTCGCGAGGAGTTTATCATGATCTTTAAAAAATCAGCTATCTCCCCCGATTAAGCTCCTTTGCTAATCTCCGCCATCTTAAATGAATATAAAATTGCCTCTAATTGTTTTAACAAATCTCGCTTATTTTGGCTTGGTGCATATACATATGAGTCGAGTGTAATCACTCTGTTATTTACTTCATCTACCAAGGTATAACTCAAGAATGGGCCTCCCATATAATCACCTTCTGTTTCCCAAAGTCCTCTGGTTTCGATCGCAAACAATTCATTAAAATTAACTGTTTTTGTTAAAGGAAATATGACCTGATCGGCAACTTTCATAAATGATCCTTCTGCCGGCCCAGGAATATAGCGCTTGGTCATCATATTTCTTACATTGATGATGATGTCTTTTTCAAATGCATTTTCATGTATATAGGGATAGGAATAAATTAAGATCCCCTGACTATCTTCTAATGTTTCTTTTCTGATCCACATAAAGTTACTGTCCTGCTTTGCAATTTTATAAGCGCTTGGAAGTATCAGGCTAAAATTAAATTTCCCCGATAAAGCATTTGCTATGTCTATATTCTGAGCAGTTTTAAACGCATTAATCATCCTTTCTCTTTCTACCATATTAAATAATTCCAATATTCCTTCTTTATTTTCATCGAATATTTTAAAGAATGATTCAGTGTTAGGGGCAGAAATTTTTATAACCCTTTGTGGGCTTGCCCAGAAGTCTTTTTTGTTTTCAATCTGAGCTTTAGTTATTTTCTCGCTGATATCGATAATTAGTATATCGCGATTTGATTGGTACATTTTAATGAAGGCTTCTTCTGGTAAATTAACCATAGAGTAAAGTGCCTCCGATTGAGGAAGTCCAATTTGCTCTTGTCCAAAAAATGATTTAATGGTTTGCCCAACCCTGCTGTTCCATTGTTCTTTATTATTCGTAACTACGATCATTTCCAATGTTTTTCCTGTTGAATTAGGAAGTCCATTTGGTTTTGAACATGATTGTAACAGAAATGTACTAAGACATAAAATGATAACTGACCATAAAATGTTTTTCATGTTTGTAGATTTGATGATACATTCTAATCGTTAATTAACCAATAATTGCAATCTTAAGTTTCTTTCCCGGCTCCAAGCGTTTGGTATTTTGAATATTATTAAGTGCTTTTATTTTATCAACAGTTACGCCATCATACATTTTAGCAATATCCCACAAAGTATCACCTGATTTTATGGTATGATATAAATATTTTCCGGAAGTATTTGCGGTTAATGCATTCCCCCCATCTGGTTTGTAAACAATTAATTTTTGGTTTGGCTGAATCGTAGAACTTTTAAGGTTGTTCCATTCTTTCAAATCAGTAATGCTGCATTTATATTTGGTAGCAATCAGTCCAAGGTTCTCTCCGGATTTCACATAATGAACTGATTGTTCATTTGAACGTACAACGGTTTGCTTATTACTGGCCAATACGGCCCCACTTCCGTAAAGAATAAGTTTTTGTCCGGGAAAAATAGTATTGCTTTTTAAACTGTTCCACTGTTTTAGTTGGGTTACGTTGCAACGATATTGCTTAGCAATGGTGCCTAAGTTTTCACCACTCCGAACAATGTGAATATTTCTATCTGCGACAGATGCTATTTGGGTCATGAGTTTTTCACGCTCAATTCCTTTTTCAGTTTTAAAATTATAAAGCGAATCTTCATTTTCAAGATAGGTATAGATATAATCTTTGGGCAGACGAAGAGTATATCTTTCGCCATTTGTTGCCGGAATAACACCCAATTTAAACTGTGGGTTTAAAAATTGAATGTCTTCCATTGGAACCTTTAAAAACTCCGATATCTGATCGAATGATAAAACATCCTTAACCGTTACTGTATCAATCCCCTGATATAAGATACCAGGATCAACCGGGTAAAGATTATGTTCAGCAGCAAAATTCATAATATAATTAACCGCAATAAAAGCAGGTACATAATCCCTGGTTTCTCTAGGCAAAAATGGCCAAATGGCCCAATAATTTTTAATTCCACCTGCTCTGCGAATAGCCCTGTTAACATTTCCTGCCCCGGAATTATATGCAGCTAATACCAGCGACCAATCACCATAAATATCATAAAGATCTTCTAAATGCTCACATGCGGCAATCGTTGATTTCATCGGATCAAACCGATCATCTACATAAGAACTTACAGTTAGTCCATAAACTTTTCCGGTACCATACATGAATTGCCATAGTCCTTTGGCTCCAACTCTCGAACCTGCATTTGGGATTAAAGCGGATTCAACAATGGCAAGATATTTCAATTCTAATGGAATATTATACAAATCAAGCTTTTCCTCAAAATATGGAAAATAAATTTTAGCGAGACCAAGCAATCGCTGAGTCAAACCCCTTTTTCTTTCTCCGTATAGCTGAATATAATTCTTTACATTTTTATTGTAAGTAAGTTCAATAGGCGTTTGGGCATTTAAATAAGCTATTCTTGCCTCATAAATTGAATCAGAATAACTCGGAACAAATTCAGGAGCGTAATTATAAACATTTAAAATTTCAGCATTTTCATTTAAGAAATTATTGGTAAAATATTTGACATTGATCAAACTGTCAAGCATGATTACAAGGGTAGAGTCTTCAACAAGTTCTTCCTCTATAAGATCAACCTTTGTTGTGTCGATTGATTGGCCATAATTACTAATGGATATAAAAAGAAAAAAGGATAGTGCGAATAAACGTAAGGATATATTTCTATATGGATGTTTCATAAGAATGTTTGGTTCAATAATTAATTAATAATGATGCTAAAGTTAAAACAAAAACAAATTTTGAGATAAAATATTGTTTATTTCCAGGATCAAATAGTAAAATGTGCATTTACAAATAAATTATTGAACATTTATAAGGATGCCATGCTAATAATTTACCCTATTTTATATGGTAATCAGCACTAATCAAAATATAATCCTTAAACGAATTTAATAAAATTATGATGGGAATATCCTATGAAAATCCAAGATAACCGGGATTTGATTATTTTTTATTTTCTTCTTTTTCCTTTTTTTCCTCATCTGGATTCATTCCCTCTTTAAATTCCTTAATTCCACGACCCAGGCCTTTCATCAATTCCGGAATTTTTTTCCCACCAAAAAGTAACAAAACTATCGCAACAATAACGATCACTTGCCAAGGACCAACCATGCCCAAAAGTATGAGTAAATTCATTTTTATATTTTTTTAAAAGTAACAACAAATATATGAAATAACAAGAATGATAAAACAAAGAACAAATAAAGTACTAAAGATATGGTATCATTAGCTCTTAAGAGCTTTTATCAATTCTTCCGATCTGAATGGTTTGGTCATAAAATAATCCATCCCGGCGTCAAAACACTTATTTCTGTCTTCAGTAAGCACATTGGCAGTTATGGCAATAATTTTTATGGGGTTTGCCACCTTATTTTCGCGTTCAATTTTTCTAATTTCGATCGTGGCGCTGATTCCATCCAAAACCGGCATCTGTAAATCCATTAAAATTAAATCGTAGCTTCCGGATTTAAACATCTCAACAGCCATTCTGCCATTGATGGCAATTTCAACATCATGACCCATTTGTTTTAGGTTCATCATGGCCACTTTTTGGTTAATCAGATTATCTTCTGCTACCAAAATGTTGAGCTTTCGGTCTAAAGAATTTACTACAGGCATGATTGAATTTTGGTCAAATTTATTTTAACAAATAATTACAACACAACGAGAGATAAAATAATTGTGACTATAATAGTAACAATCAGTACAATCACCCTTTCATTAGGTCGAAGTCGCTCCATAGGTTAATGTAATTTTTCATTATTCGTTGTTGTAAAGCTATTAAATTTTAAAATAAGAGTTTCATTTTATTCAAAAATTATATCAATGCACAAAAAAAGAGGAGGAACGAATATTCCTCCTCTTTGATCAAGACAACTTAACTTTTTATCAATTGCATTTTAATTCGGTTTTGACTTTGTATTGAGCTGCAGCAACATTGGGTCCGCTTGTTACTTTTTTATAAGCACTACAGGCCTCACTCTTATTGTTTATTCCTTCGTAAGCTTTGCCTAATTCAAAATAGACTTTTGACTTGTCTTTTGTTTCAAGTTCAACGGCTTTTTTACCAAAGTCAATTGCTTTTTGCCAATTTGATAAACCATTATTTGCAATCGTTGCGAAATATAAAATTTGTGCATCACCATCTCCATAATTTAATGCAATATCAATATATTCCAGAGATTTAGTAAAATTTCCTGCCTGAAGCGCTTTTCCTGCATCTGCCCTGAAACTTCTGAATACTGTCAGTTTTGCAGCTTCAACAGTTTTATCATCAGCCGGCCCAAGTTCAATAACCTTATCCATAGCAGCTTTAAACTCTGCTGCTTTATCCTGTTTATTGTAAACCAAACCAATGCTATAATATGCTTTAGAATAGGCTTCATCAGCTTCTATTGCTTTCTCAAAAGAGATGATTGCATTATCGTAATCTTCATCTTTATATTGAGCAGATCCTTTCGTTGTATAAACTCTGGCTATATAATTTAGCGCTTTATCAGAATTTTCTTTATCATTTAATTTAAGGGCAAATTCGCTTGATTTCTGAAAATCAATAACCGCTTCATCAAATTTTTGAGACTGATATGCCCCAATACCCATTTTAAAATAGGCCTCAGGAATTTGTGATTCGGCTTTCATTTTCATTTCTTCTCCTTCTTCGCCAAGTTTGCTGCAAATATCAATACATTCGGTATAAGCCTTAATTGCTGCCACATAGTCATTTGCTTTAACTGCTGCAATACCATTATTGAAAGCCTCTCCGGCTTCATTCATGGTTTGTGAAAATAAGAAAGATGAGAGGCTTAAAAATGCCACACTAAGAATTAGTTTGATTTTGTTCATAATTATCGTCGTTTTTCAGTGATTAATTAAAGATTAGCCTGCAAATATATAAAAACTAACAAAAAATGAAAATTTCATTTCTTAAAGTTTCTTAAATCAAAATAATTGCAAACTAAATTGCAATGTTATATTGATGGGTTTACATACAATTACCCTACCAAAGAATGATCATGTCGATCTGTTAACCTTGTTCAGATTAATTTGAAGCTTACTTTAACTTTCTAACTAACCAGTCTAAAGCAAGTCGATAAAATAAAGTATTTGATTGAAATCTTTTTTTGCTTTGTGTCTCTTTGAGCTACTTTGGGTAACTTTGTGTAATAGCTGTGTCACAAAGAACCACAAGGAAGACACTAAGTATCACAAAGAAGACATCTTCACAACCGATAATCCTTGACAATGATTAATTACTAACCTTTTATCCATGATTCTAAATCTTCCGATTTAAGACCGGGTACATCTAATTTCATTTTTTTACGAAGTCCACCTAAATCATTCATCAACTTATTGGCGTCGGCTTGCCTAAAGGCTTCAACGGTATTAAAACCGGCTTTACGAATGGCAGGAATCCAAACTTCCGGGATTCCTAAATTTTTAAAATCAGCATCCGTAGAAATATTTGCTTTTTGCTGAGGTCGCATTTGTGGGAAAAATAAAACATCCTGAATTGAATCAGAATTTGTCATGATCATGGATAGTCGGTCAATACCTATTCCAATTCCTGCCGTAGGAGGCATTCCATATTCAAGCGCGTTTAAGAAATCTTCGTCCAATACCATACTTTCGTCGTCACCTCGTTTTCCCAACTCAAGCTGAGATTCAAATCGCTGACGCTGATCAATAGGATCATTCAATTCAGAAAAAGCATTGCATAATTCCTTGCCATTACATACAGCTTCAAACCGCTCAACAAGTCCTTCAACTTTGCGGTGTTTTTTTGCCAAGGGCGACATTTCAACAGGATAATCAGTAATAAACGTTGGCTGAATTAGTTGTGCTTCGCAGCATTCACCAAATATCTCATCAATCAATTTTCCTTTACCCATACTTGGGTCAATCGGAACATTAAGTTTTGCCGCTGTTTCTCTCAATTGATCTTCGTCCATTTCCGAAATATCTATTCCGGTAAAATGAGCAATCGCCTCAAACATGGTGAATCGTTTCCAGGGCCTTTTAAAATCAATGATGTTTTTTCCAACCTGAACTTTGGTTGTTCCGTGTAAATCCATGGCCACTTTTTCGATCATTTCCTCAGCCAAATTCATCATCCATTCGTAGTCTTTGTAAGCTACGTACAATTCAATTTGGGTAAATTCAGGATTATGGAAACGATCCATCCCCTCGTTACGGAAATCTTTTGAAAACTCATAAACACCATCAAATCCCCCAACAATCAATCTTTTTAAATACAATTCATTGGCGATTCTCAGATAAAGTGTCATGTCCAACGAGTTGTGATGGGTTTTGAAAGGACGTGCAGCAGCTCCTCCGTAAAGAGGCTGAAGAATGGGTGTTTCAACTTCCAGATATCCTTTTTCGTTCAGAAAAGTTCTCATGGTGTTCATCAACTGAGAACGTTTTTCAAAAATCTTTTTTACCGATGGATTCACGATCAAATCAAGATATCGCTGGCGATAACGTTGCTCAGGATCGGTAAATGCATCATATTTTTTATCGTCTTTTTCTTTAACTACAGGTAGCGGTTTTAGTGCTTTACTCAGTATTTTATATTCGGTAACATGGATGGTTATTTCACCCATCTGGGTGATAAAAACATAACCTTTCACCCCGATGATATCCCCAATATCGAGCAATCTTTTAAAAACAGTATTGTAGAGCGTTTTATCTTCCCCAGGGCAAATGTCATCGCGTTTAAAATATAATTGAATACGTGAGGTTGAATCCTGAAACTCGACAAAGGAAGCAGCTCCCATAATCCTACGACTCATAATCCGTCCCGAAATTTGAACATCCTGATACAAAGACTTATCTTCAGGGAAATTCTTTAAAATTTCTTCAATGGCAACATTTGATTTATACTCTTCAGCAGGATAAGGATCAATCCCTAAACTAATTAGTTCTTTTAAAGAATTCCTTCTGACTATTTCATGTTCACTCAATTCTCGACTCATGTTTTTAAAATTTTTGCAAAGATAAGAAAGTACATTCATTGTTTTTAATAAAAAATTGAACCCCTAAGTACTCAAACTATCTGCGTTTTATAGCTGGAAAGTGCCTAAAGTTTAGAGTATTTAAAGTGCCTAAAGTAATTGCCTTAAATCAACTTCAGATACTCCAAACTTTAGCTCACTCCAAGTACTTTTTTAGTTAATTTTGCTGAATATTGAACGATTAGAATGAAAACTGAAAAACAATCGAGAAGGATAAAACCGGATTGGCTCAAAACCCAAATTCCCACTGGTAAAACATATCTTGGAGTAAGAGAAATTGTTGAAAAAAACAAACTCCATACGATTTGTACCAGTGGAAATTGCCCAAACATGAACGAATGCTGGGGTTTAGGAACTGCAACCTTAATGATATTGGGAGATATTTGTACCCGTTCCTGCAAGTTCTGTAATGTAAAAACAGGTAAGCCCGATATTGTTGATTACGGTGAACCCAAAAGAGTTGCAGATTCTGTTAAACTAATGAAACTTAAACATGTGGTTTTAACTTCTGTCGACCGTGATGATTTAGAAGATGGAGGTGCAGGTATATGGGCCGAAACAATCAAAGAAATTAAAAAAACATCACCCGAAACCACACTAGAAACCCTTATCCCTGATTTTCAAGGTAAAAAAAATCTGATTGAAATGGTGATCGATGCCGCACCCGAAGTAATCTCCCATAACCTGGAAACAGTTGAACGCTTAGCACCCCAAGTTCGAAGTGTGGCAAATTATCGAAGAAGCCTGGAGGTAATCCGTCAAATTGCATTTTCAGGAATTGTTGCCAAATCAGGGATTATGGTAGGTATAGGCGAAACCGAAGAAGAAGTATTACAATGCATGGACGATTTGCTGGATGTTGGATGCAAGGTTTTCACCATCGGGCAATATCTGCAACCTACTACGAAACATTTACCCGTTCTGGAGTATGTGCATCCCGATACTTTTGAAATGTATAAAGAAATTGGATTGGAAAAAGGGTTTACCCATGTGGAAAGTAGTCCTCTGGTACGTTCATCCTATCATGCCGAAAAACATGTTAGATGAAATTAAGCTATCTAAAAAGCCAATTTAATCCAAAATTTGTCACATCGAGCGAAGTCGAGATGTTTGATTGTCAATTGAAACGAGATTTCGACAAGCTCAATCTGACTAGTTATCAAGTCTTTTTAGACAGCTTCATCAGAATTCAGAATAACATAAACTTTTCAATTCTGACCACTGATAAAAAACAAAATACAGCAAGCTGTTCTGAAATAAATACAAAGAGAAATTAAGATAATACAGATGATCAAAACCATTTATAAAAACTTGGGGATAATCGATTATAAAGAAGCCTGGGATTATCAGGAAGAATTATTTGCCCAAAAGTTACAAGAAAAACGCAATGCTCAAATCCCCAAAAATCATTTATTGATATGTGAGCATCCCCCCGTGTTTACCCTTGGTAAAAGCGGAGATGATTCGAATTTATTGATAACTCAAAATCTTTTGGATCAAAAAGGAATTCAATATTATAAAATTAACAGGGGAGGAGACATTACTTTTCATGGACCGGGTCAAATTGTAGGTTACCCCATACTCGATTTGGAACAATTTAAACTTGGGGTTAAAGAATACATTCATGCAATGGAAGAGGTGATTATTAAAACCCTTGCCGATTACCATATAAAAAGCGAACGTCTGGAAGGTGCCACCGGGGTTTGGTTAGATACAGATAAAATCTCAGCCCGAAAAATTTGTGCGATCGGTGTAAAAGCCAGCCGGCACATTACCATGCATGGCTTTGCTTTTAATGTGAACACTGATTTGAGTTTTTACAATCTCATCAATCCTTGTGGCTTTACCGATAAAGGGGTGACTTCATTAGCCAAAGAATTAGGTCACGATCTTGAAATGGCAGAAGTACAGCAAAAAGTTAAGCACTACTTTTCTCAGGTTTTTGGGATGGAAATGGAATAGAAGTAATACGACTGTAATACAATGGTGATACGTTGTGATAAGATAGTTATTTGGGAGTCATTCAATTCTTAGTTGCACTTTACAAAAATACATTAACACTTAAACACATCTTCAAATTAACTCAATACTTCTTTCAAAACCTTCAGTGACTTCGGTGTTCCTAAATTTGGTACATGCAACTGGTAATATTCAATAATGTTGTTGAGTAAATAATTTCGGGAAGTATTATTCAATGGAACATCCAACATGTTTTCAAAAGAAACCTGTGCCAACAAGCTAAACTGATAAGCTGCTTTATCGTTGAAATAATTTGGATGGCTCGGCATAACCGATTCAAAACAACCACTATTCATATCAAAAAGATGGTTTGTATCTGAGTAAATTCCCTTTGGGAAAAAACCCAAAAATTTACTGAGCTGGAGTAAAAATACCAGATGAAAATTAGCAAAGCCCGATGCTCTTAAATCAAGCCATTGAAGGGAATTTGAAATAAAATCAAACAGTTCGGTATTGACTTCTTCTTCTTTAATTGAACGATAAAGAATTTCGTTAATTAAAAGCAAAATTGAACTTTTATGAATATCATACGGGATACTCGAATATTGATAAGTAAGGCGAACATCCTGCAAAAAATGAATATTGCTTTTTTCTTTATGATTAGCGGTAAGCTCAACCAGTGAGAGATGTTGAAATACCCCTGGAGATGTTTTGGATTTTTTCCTCCTCGCACCTTTGATGATATAGGATTGAAGTCCAAATTTCTCAGTAAATATTTTTGCAATAATACTGGTTTCCGAGTATTTTAATTGATGAAAAACAATGCCCCTGCTTGACGAAATCATTGGCTTAATACGATCAATTAATGAACAAAATTTTTGTGATCATGGTCGACGAACCATCACGATTGCTAACGAAAACCAGGTAAACGCCTGTTTTAGGTTTTTGCCCGTTCAATGTTTTTCCATCCCAAATTGCCTGTCCTCCCAATGATCGGGTTTCAAAAACCAAATCACCACTGATATCTGTAATTTTAACGATGGCTTGGTAAGGAACATTCTTAATGGTGATCGGACCCGAATAATCTTCCCTTACCGGATTTGGAAAGGCGTAAATTTCTTCTTCTACGTTTGAAGCAACCGAAGCGTCTGATCGATAGGAAACAATCCCATTGCCTGTACCGAAAAACACTTCTCCTTCCTTGTTGATGGCGATCGATAGAATGTTGTTCGAAAGCAAAGGTGAATTTTCGGCCATGAAATGAAAAATCTGTTCTTTGCCATCTTCCGAAAATAAAAATACCCCTGAGTTTTCAGTTCCTACCCATTTCCGATTTGCCCCATCTACTGCAATGCTTGTGATCCGTTCGGTTTCGAGCAAATACTGAGTTCTGTTATCCCATTCGACCGTGATCCTTTGGGCATCAAAATTACCTCCTCCAAACACATTTTCGGGAGCATAAATCAACCCAATACCTTCATTGGTTCCAAGCCAGATTTCCCCATTTAAATCTTTGGCCATGCAGACAATTTCTGAAGCGAAGATGTTTCCGTTTCCTGGATTCGAAGTCAATACTTTTATCTGATCATCTGAAAAATCGCTAACAGAATTGTTCTCATTAAAAACCAATAATGAATGGGCATTTCGTAAGATGATCCACTTTTGATTGTACGTATCGATCAACATGCTTCCGATATCGATGCCGCTGTACGACGATCCCATATTGAACGAATGCCAGTTTCCGTCGATGGTTTTTACTGATATAATATCATTGGCACCTGAATTGGCAATCCATAGATTCCCTGCTTCATCAAATGCTAAATCACTTACCAATATTCTAGAAGGATCGGCATTCCAGGTTCCTAAACTGGAATTTTCGGTGTTATAAATTTCAGTTAAACTTCCATCATTAAACTCAAGCAAGCCGGTTTGCCAGGTGCCGGTAAAAACCTGATTGTGGTTAAAAGGATTAACAGCCAAACTCAACATATCTTGCACGTTTTCGAGTTCATCAGATGCGCAATCTTCCGATAAACAATTGATGGAATTCCATTTTTCATTGGTGAACGAATAAATACCTTCGCGTTTAAACAAGGGTGCCCAAACCGAACTTCTTCCACCCGAAGCCACCCATAAATCGTTACCTAAAGTTTTCATTGAAAAAACATCAATGAAGTCAGGGCCGTTCAAATGAATGAATTCTCCTTGCCAGCCATCAGCAAATGTTTTTACAAGACCTTTTTTACTATCGGCGATCCAAATTTGATTTTCAGAATCGATCAAAGCACTTTTTGGGAAAATGCTTTTTTGGTTGGGCGACCAGATTTTGGTTTCCAATCCGAATTGTTGATTATAAACCAACACGTCCATATTTCGGCAAAACAGTAATTTATTATTTTCAGCTACAATATCGATATTATCCGATTGATCAGCATGGGAAAATAGCTGCCATCCCGATCCATCCTGAATGTAAAGGACATCATCATTATATCCGGCATTTGATTTATTTACAATTATTTTACCACCGAAATACTCAACTAAATTAAAGCTTGAAGAAAAATCAGGAATTGTAGTAATTCTCTGCCAGGATGTAAAATCAGCCAGATTAGGAGCATTGATTGAAGCGGTATAAATCCCATTTTCTGTGGTAGCATAAAAATTGGTTTCACTCGCGGACAAATCAAAAATATTCAAATAGCTACCATTCAATCCAATATAATAAGTGTCTTTAATTTCTTCTCTGATAAAATCCAGCACAACGATACCAAACCCACAAGAAAGATAAGCCAGGTTATTACGAATAAAAATATTGTGGATGGTTTTGTTTCCCAGAATTTGCTTCCGCTTGATATCGGAAATGTTGATGATTTGGTTGTTCTTTATCAAATCAACATTAGAATTTTTGTAAGCAATAATTAAAATACCAGAGCTTTTATCAAAGTTAATTTTACTAATCCCAACATCCGACAAACCATTTACCTTCGAAAGTTTTTCGATGCTGTTGTCCTTTTTCTCGTAATAAAACAAACTATATGGAGTTGCGCAATAAATTCTTGATTCGGTTTCTGCAACAGAAATGACCGGGTTAATAGATAAAAAAAGGCTAAATATTAGGATATATTTCTTCAATGCTTTGATGTTTGCTTACACAATATTAATAATTCCATTTTTAATGAAAGGCTTTTGAATCATATAAAAAATGAAATCTGAAAAGGATAAGAACAATCTGAATTGTTCTGTCGGGATCTTATTTCGACAAATCGGCTTCAGAAACTAATACCAACAATGCATATTGAATGGCAATGTGGCCATCTTTATTGATCCACCACTCGCCGAGCGAATGATTTGCTCCTCCTTTACCTCCCCTTCCTATGGTAATGGCAGGAATATTTCTTGAGATCGGAATACTAGCATCTGTCGATCCAATGCTTAATTGTGGCTCTTCTCCAAAAAATCTAGCTACAGCCATGGCTTTTTGTATTAGGCTGGCATCCGGACTAATTGTTCCTGTAGGTCGTTTACCAACAGCGATCAATTGAAGTTTAAGATCGGATCCGCTTCTTTTCATTTTATTTTGCTCCACTAAGGCTTTATTAGTTGCTTTAAGCAGAATGGACTCAATTTCATCAAGACTTTCGGAACTTTCAGATCGCATATCCACTTCTGCCCAAGCGTTGTAAGGGATGGAATTAATACTTGTACCTCCGCCAATTCGGCCGACATTATAACTTGTCTTCGGACCCTGTTTTGTAAAATCATTTGCATCAATATCAAAATAATGAATGGCTGCTGAGAGTGCATGAATCGGATTTACATAGCCAAAAGCTCCCCACGAATGTCCACCCGGGCCTTCAAAAATTATTCGATATCTCACTGAACCCAGTGCTTCATGAACGATAGAACCAATACTTTCCCCATCAACTGAAATCCATGAATCAATTTTCAAACCCGATTCATTAAATATATATTTCGAACCACGAAGATCTCCCAACCCTTCTTCTCCAACAGTTCCGACAAACAAAATATCTGCTTCAGTTTTAATATCTGCCGCTTCCATTGCTCTCAGTACGGTTAATAAAATCATCAAACCACGTGTATTATCACCAATCCCTGGTGAATAAAGTGTATCGCCTTTCATTTTTACTATTACGTCAGTTCCTTCAGGAAAGACTGTATCGATATGCGCATTGATTGCAACGACCCTTTTACCTTTTGTGCCTTTTCTAAGAGCGATTGCATTTCCAACCTTATCTATCCATACACTATCGGCTCCTGCTGTTCTTAACAACTCAGCAAATTTTAATGCTTTTTTGGCTTCTAGAAGGTTTGGAGCAGGTATTTCATTTAGCAGAATATGATCCTTTATTGTTTGGGGCTCTAATAGTAAAATGTGCTCGAAAGCGCTTTGAACATTGCGCTGTTTTGATAATTTTTCAATTTCTGTGCTATACTTATCAGAATTTGTTTTTTGAGCAAAGGTGGAAATACATGCAATGAATGCAAATAAAAACGCGGAAACTTTAATCTTCGTCATAAATTAATTATTATAGAATTTTTTTAATTACAAACATAAACTCCTGACTTCCTGATGTCTGAATAAATCGCAGATATAGAATGCCAATGCCACTAAATTATAGGTGCTAATTTAACTTTTATGCAAACCCAAATAGCATAAAAAACTAATTTTTAAATTCTATGAAGAATAAATATGCACACTGTTTTGTGCAGCCGGTAAATAATTGATCCCAAACCAGCATACCAATAAAACAATAAAAGCGA
>PHDM01000060.1 GCA_002840985.1 Bacteroidetes bacterium HGW-Bacteroidetes-17 | reverse complement strand
TTCGACTGACATCTCCCCTGATTTTCAGGGGAGAGTATTAGGAAACCTCGCGGCAAGCCACGAGGAATTGTTTGATTAATATTACTATTCGTATTTAAGAGCGTCGACCGGATTTGAGCTTGCAGCCCTGTAAATGTGAAAACTGATGGTTAATATCCCAATAACAAATGCAATAAAACCTGCCAAAAGGAATGTTAACAACCCAATATTGGTCGCGTAAACAAAATTTGAATCAAGCCAATTATTTAGTAAATACCAGGCTATTGGCGAAGCAATCACGAATGCAATTAGGATAAGTATCACAAACTCTTTGAACAAGAAGGCCAGGATCGACTCCAATGTGGCCCCTACCACTTTTCTGATCCCTATTTCTTTGGTTCGTTGTTCGGCAATAAATGATGACAGCCCTAACAAACCAAGCAAGGCGATAAAAACTGAAAGCAAAGCTGCAATCGTAAATACCTTTCCTATTTTTTCTTCAGCCTGATACATATCATCCATGGTATCTTTGAGGAAATTATAATCGAATGGGTGTATTGCTCCAAATTTATTCCATTTATCCTCAATGAATTGAATCGTTTGCTGGCGATTTTCCGTACCAATTTTTATCGATACGGCATTCAATGGCCGGTCAGTTAGAAATAAAGCCAATGGCTCAACGGCATTATGCAATGAGCGATAATTAAAATCTTTGACCACCCCAATTACTTTGGTACTTCGGGTAAAGGTTCCATCAAGTTGAAGCCCAAAGCCGATTTTTTTACCAAGTGGATTATCGGTCCATCCGAGTTCTTTGGCACATGCCTCATTGATGATCACACCCTCCTGAAGGTCTGTTCCCATTTCACGACTGAAATTACGGCCATCCTTAAATTTGATTTCGTAAAGATTTAAGAAATCATAATCAATCATTGTAAAATTAAGGCTTTCTTCAACCATTTGACTTCCTCCAGAACTTGAAGCTGTTGAATCAGATGTTCCTAATTTTGTGTCTTGCTCGACCTTCATTACTATAATGCCACCAATATTACCCGGATATCCATTTGATGTTGATAAATCTTTTACATTCGGATTCTGCAGAAGTTCTTCTCTAAAAGTTGGCATTTTTTTAAGTAAATTGGTATCTGCCTGAATAGTTGTTACAAGGATATTATCCTTGGCAAATCCAAGATCTTTTGAACGCATATAGTTCAATTGCTTAGTAACCACGAGCGTTCCAACGATCATCGAAATAGAAATAATGAATTGAAATACCACTAGGATTTTCCTTAAAGAACCTTTCGATTTTCCGGTATTTATTTTTCCTTTTAAAACCTTAATTGGAGCAAACGCTGAAAGATAAAATGAAGGATAAGATCCTGATAACAAGCCCACACCTATGGATATAAGTAAAGTCCATAAGATAATGCCGGAAGTTTCAATCCCAAAAACCAAATTTTTTCCGGCAAGTTCATTAAACGATGGTAAAATTAAAGACACGGCAAGGAGTGATATTAAAAAAGCTATCAGTGCCAGGATTAAAGACTCACTTAAGAATTGACGCATGAGTTGTGAACGAACTGCACCAATTACTTTTCTCAAACCTACTTCTTTCGCACGTTTGGTTGATCTGGCAGTTGCCATATTCATATAGTTTATCCCTGCAATAACAAGGATAAACAATGCAACGATGGTAAAAATCAATACATAAGCTTTATTTCCCGTAGGTTCATCACCTTTCAAATTAGAATTTAGATGAATATCGGCTAAAGGAGTGGCCTTTGGAATAAACCCAGCATTGATTTGATCGCCAACCGCCTTCATATATTTTTCATAAAACAGGGGCGACTTCTCCAATATAGATTCCATTGAAGAATTTTCTTTTAAAAGAATGTATGTAAAAGGATTAATATTCCAGAATGCAGCCGGATCAAAACTATTAAATCGCTCTCGTCCTATTCGCTCAGATAAAGTAACAATCGAAAATAATCCATTGTATTTTAAGTGGGTATTGTCTGGCTGGTCCTTGATGACTCCAGTAATTTTAAAGGATATTTCATTGGCTGCCTTAATAACCTCTCCCATCGGGTTATTATTCCCAAAATATTTTCTTGCCAAAGTCTCATTGATCACACAGGTATTAGGTTCGGTCAATGCATTCATCGGATCACCATAAATAAACTCATGTGTGAAAACATTGAAAATGGTGGAATCAGCCCAGAACAGGCGATCTTCATAATATTTATTCTCATCAATCTCTATCAGCATCCCATCATCACCGAAAAGTCGAACAAACTCTTCTACTTCCGGATATTCAACCTTGAATGCAGGTCCCAACGGAACAGAGGTTATTGCAAAGAGATCATCTTTGCCGGCAATGGTAAAATGCGATTCGAGGCGATAAATCCGATCATATTTCTTATTGTGCTTATCATAATTTAACTCATTTTGGTTATACAATAAGATGATGATAGTAGCCATAAATCCAATGGCCAGCCCCAGAATATTGATGAATGAATAAAATTTGTTTCTGATGATATTCCGGTAAGCACTTTTAAAATAATTTTTAATCATGGGTATAGAGTTTTACAGTTATCTGTTAGATTACAAATTATAGTTTTAGTTACAAATTACTTCAATAAAAATCAGCAAATAAATTATAGGACGATTTATAATAGATATTAATACACTAAACATAATAATTTTCCCTTTTTCTTCCATAAACCTTTCGGGGCCAATACATTTATATCTGAATTCAATTAATATTTATTATTCATATTTCAAACTCTTTACCGGATTTTCACTTGCTGCGATCAAGGCTTGAGAGCCAATTGTAATCAAAGCAATTACAATTGATAATATCGCTGTAACGATGAACACCCAAATACTGATATCTATTCTGTAATAAAAATTATTCAACCAATTTCTCATTAAAATATAAGCCGGCACAAACGCAATGATATTAGATATGGCAATAAGTATGATGAACTCTTTTGATAATGCTCTGATTATGGAAGACATGGATGCACCCAAAGTTTTGCGGATTCCAATTTCCTTTGTTCGTTGTTCCATGATATAGGAAGCCAGACCAAATAATCCTAAGCAAGCAATTAATATGGCTAAAAAAGTAAAATAGGTAATGATCTGCCCCATATTGATTTCCGACTTATACATTTCATTGTAAGATGATTCCAGTAAAAAATATTCGAATGGAATGGATGGGAAAACAGAAACCCATTTTTGCTCAATCAAAGCAATTACATTTTTTACATCTTTCGAATTAACTTTGATACTTAAATACTGTTTAAGCATTGGAGAAATATGTATCATTATCGGCTCAACATCTGCATGCAGAGAGGCATAATGAAAGTTTTTCATGACCCCGATTATTTGGCCCTTTTTAGGTTGCGGTAAAGCATACAAATACTCGAAACGAGTTCCAACCGGATCTTTAAGTTCCAACCATTCAACCGCTGCTTCATTAATTAAAAATGCTGCATCTGCATCCGTTCCAAATTCTGAAGAAAAACCACGACCTTCTTTTATTTTAATTCCAAATGTATTGATAACATCTTCATCCGCTAATAAAACACGCATCGTAGAAACACCGCCATCCTCGTCTGTGGTTTGAATATTTTCATCAACCTGATCCGGTAATCTAACTGTCAGAAAATGAACACGATCGCCAGGAATTACAGATGTGCCAGTTGCAGATGCAACTTCTGGAATACTCTTGAATTCATTTTTCAGAGTGCTTATTTGTTCTTCACGAATGGTATTCGTTAATCTTAATACAACAATATCTTTTTTATCAAAACCTAAATCTTTATTTTGAATGAATTTAATTTGAGCATAAATAATGAGCGCCCCAATAATGAGTATAATTGAGATAGAAAATTGAAGAATTACCAAACCTCTTCTTAGAAAAAGAGCTGTTTTGCTATGCCCACTAATGGTATTTGATTTTAAAACTACCAATGGATTAAAATTAGAAAGAAATAGTGACGGATACGATCCTGAAATAAATCCAACAAATAAGAATATCACGATGACTGAACCTAATAATGGGAGGTTTGCCAAAACGGATAAAGTAAGTGTTTTTCCAGTTATTACATTAAAACCCGGCAAGGCAATTTCAACAATTACAATAGAAATCATTAAGGCAAGCAGGCTCATTACATACGACTCGCCCATAAATTGCCGGAAAATATTTAATCCATTTGCACCCAACACTTTTCTTACACCTACTTCTCGACCCCTTTTAGTTGATCGGGCAGTTGCCAGGTTCATATAGTTAATGCATGCAATGGTTAAAACAAACAAGGCAATGATTGAAAAACTAATTACATATTGCTTATCCCCATTCGCTTTTATTTCTTTTTCGGCGTGCCCGTTTAAATGAATATCGATAATGGATTGAAGGATGAATTCAGCATCTGTACCCTCCGGTATATTTGTGCTATCGCCGGAAACAGTATAACCTAAAATTTCCCAAATGCGTTGATCCAATTTTTCTTTGAAACTTAGCATTGTCTCCTTGTCCTTAACACGAACATAGGAGTAAAACGCACTGGCCATTGAGCGATCAACTCTGTTATCACCTCTTCTTCGGTCATCCATTGCAACGATTATGTCGAATTGGAAATGCGAATTTGACGGAACATCCTTAATTACTGCTGTTACCTGAAAGCTTCTGTCGTATAACTTGATAATTTTACCGATGGGATCATCATTCCCAAAGTATTTTTTTGCAGTTGATTCGGTAAATACCAATTTGGCGGGACCTGAGAGTGCACCTATTTTATTCCCTTTTATGATTTCGAATGAAAAAACATCAAAAAATGTGGAATCAGCCCACACCATATTTTCTTCTCTGAAAGATAAATCTCCATATGACAGTACATCCTGATTGAAACTGAAATTCAATTTACATGCTGCTTGTACTTCTGGGTAGTTCTCCTGAATAAAAGGAATTAGATTACCCATGGAAGCAGCCCAATGTGAATCTTCTCCCTGTCCCACAATATGAGTCTCAACTCTATAAATGTTTGAGGCATTCTCATGGAATTTATCATACGATAACTCATCCTGCAGGAACAAGAAAATCAGAATACAGGTTGCCAATCCCAGCCCGAGGCCAAAAACATTAATCAAAGAATAACCCCAGTGCTTTAAGAAGTACCTGATACTAATGTTAATCAAATTTTTTACCATAAGAAGCCTTATTGATAGTATAACTTAATAGTGAAATACCGCCATATTTGTAATGATACAAATATGGCGGTACCTCCATAAAACTATGACTATGGTAAACGATAATAAATTTTACCGACGATTTTCCAACCCTCATCAAATTTATAAAGCGACAAGTAATCAATAAAAATATCTTTACCACCTTTTGATAATTTAATTTTTGCAACAGCGGCGGTCCCGGAAATATCAATATCCAAAAATTCACATTTAGTCAACTCCTCATCTGTAAAAGGAATTGGATTCTTTGCTTTTCTTTCTTTCGAACTTTCAATCCAGTTATAAATGGGTAGTTTTTCAAGTTTGTTATTTTGAAGAATCAACAAATTGAATCCGGGATGAAATCCTTTTTCAGTTTGGGCAATATCCCCTTTGTTATGAATTCCATCGATATAAGCAGATAATATCAGTTTTTTAATATTGTCTTTTTCCGCAATTAAATCGGCTTGTGAAAATCCGGAAATCACAATGAGGACACAAATAATAGTCATTAATAATTTTTTCATGGTATAAATGTTAGTTAAATATTTGAATATGCATATACAAACAATTTTTATTTGTCAGTCTTTTTTCTGAACATAAGTGGGATGTTTTGATCTGTTGGGGCACCAATTTCAACTAATTCCCAATCTTTATCATAGGCTGCGATTTTATGACGGAGAACCTGAACCTTATCTTCCGGAGGAACATTGTTTCCTTCCCAATCCAATAATTCAACACGGTATTCCATGGTTTTTTTACGTCCATTGATCCTAACATCTATTTCGACATTTTGTTCTCTGTCGATGTCCGGTATTAATACAACTACTTCTCTCATAACAATAATTTTTTGTGTTAATAATTATTCAATCCAATTTCACACGATAAAAATGTTGGTTAAATCTTACTTATACAAAAAACACTTCTTTCAATGTGTCGGTTGTACTAAACCTATCAGAAGCACAAAACACAAGGAAAGAAGCATTTTCGATAAAAAACTCACTATTTATTTACCAGCACGAATGCATTTTTAAACAAATAGGAATTGTTTCCAATTGTTTTTAAACTGCTGCAGCACTTTTGATATTCTCATTAATTATCTGGCCGTCGAATAACCTGATAACCCTTTGAGCATATTCAGAATCACGTTGCGAGTGGGTAACCATGATAATGGTTGTACCGCTTTGATTCAGGCCTTCGAGTAAATTCATAACCTCTTCGCCATGCGCTGAATCAAGGTTACCTGTTGGCTCATCTGCTAAAATCAAACTAGGTTTGGCTACCACTGCTCTTGCAACTGCAACTCTTTGTTGCTGTCCGCCTGACAATTGAAGTGGAAAATGTTTTTTACGATGAATGATTTGCATTTGCTCCAAAACTTCATCTACACGTTTTTTTCTTTCGCTTGCACTGTATCCCAAATAAATTAAAGGAAGTTCAACATTTTCGAAAACATTGAGTTCATCGATCAGGTTGAAATTTTGAAAAACAAAGCCAATATTATTCTTTCTAAGTTTGGCACGCTGTTTTTCACTGTGTTTAGCCACTTCATTGTCGAGGAAAAAATATTCACCACCAGTTGGATTGTCGAGTAATCCAAGGATGTTTAATAAGGTTGATTTTCCACATCCGGAAGGACCCATAATGGCAACGAATTCGCCCTTTTTAATTTCAAAGGATACATTGTTTAATGCAGTTGTTTCAACCTCGTCGGTTCGAAACACTTTTGATAGATTAGTTGTTTTTAACATGTTATATGGTTTTATATAATAATATTATTTGCTTTTCTAAAGATATAAAGGATTTTACCTGAAAATTAGTTTGTCCTTACTACCAAATGAATCGTATGAAGATACAATTACATTTTCACCAGGTTGCAAACCTTCCATTACCTCATAATAATTTGTATTTTGTCTGTTTAATCTGATAGATCGTTTTATAGCAAAACTTCCTGTTGGATCAACAACATAAATCCAGTTGCCACCTGTTTCCTGGAAGAAACTTCCACGTTTAATGATAATTGCATCTGTTTCTCCACTAAACTTTAAGCGTAATTGAATGGTTTGACCACGTTTAATACTTTCAGGATAGCCATTTACAAAATGCATATCAACCTGAAACGAGCCATTGGTCACATCTGTATAAATTTTAAATATTTCGAGTGGATAATTTACCCCATTGAAATCAAATTCTGCACCTTGTCCTTCATAAACACGTGAAATATATCTTTCATCAATATTAGCTCTTAATTTAAACCCATCCTGCATATCAATTTGGCCAAGGCGATCGCCAGGTCTCTTTGTTTCACCAATTTCTACATTAAATGAAGAAAGTTTTCCTGAAGCAGGTGCTTTAATAAATGCATTTTCCATATTTTTTCTCAGCAATTGGATATTTTGCTGCATCCTGTTAAGTGATGTATTGATCGATCGGGTTTGATTAGCTCCTGAAATTGAATCCAAACGTTGAAGTTCAAGAGAAATACTTAGCTGTTTCATGGTAAAATTATATTCCCGTTCAGCATCTTCAAATTCTTTTGGAGATATTACTTTTTCATTAAATAAACCTTGCTTTCGTTCAAAATCAATCTTGGTTTTATCAATGGTATATTCGAGTGTTACAATCTCCTTTTGTCGGTAAAAATTATTTTGCTCAAGAGCCAGTTTGGTATTTGATAAATTATTGATTTCGGCGAGCATTCTGGTTTCCTGCTCCATATTGCTCAGTTCCATTTGCGAATTCATAAGCTTAACGATGGTATCCCCCTCCTCAAGCATGGCTCCATCTTCAACAAATTTTTGTTCAACAACTCCTCCCTCTGCAACATCAATATAATTCGTGTTTTTTGGGAACACAACCCCATCAATTGGAATAAACTCTAAAAATTTATCTGCTAAAACAGGTGCAATTGTTAAGGTATTTTTATCTACATAAAGTTTACTCGACTTATCCCTAAGGAATAATAAATAAAAAATAAAAAATAAAAAAGCTGCTATTGCAATAATGCTTGCGATTCTTTTAGGCGTCCATGTTTTCTTTTCAATTGCTCTGTCCATTTCTTAAAAATTAATATTTTAACACTATTTAACTAAATGCATGCCACTAATTATAATGCACTATTTTTCTGACTATTACAGCATGTATCAAATGTCGTAATAGTATATATTGTTCGATATCGTTCATTTTTTTGTACAAATACGAACAGAATTTATACCTTTACCATAATCTTTAAATTCATTCAATTTTTTGCCTTTAGATTATGGAGAAATTAGATGCCAAAGTTTTAATTGTAGATGATGATCAGGATGTGCTTTTAGCTGCCAAGTTATTTCTTAAACAACATATCAATATTGTGCACACGGAAGCAAATCCTGCAAATATTCCTGATTTACTGAAGAATGAGAGTTATGAATTGATCCTTTTGGATATGAACTTTTCACCTGACGCTACCAGCGGAAAAGAAGGATTTCATTGGATGAATAAGATCTTAGAAATTGATCCAACTTCGATTGTTATTTTAATTACCGGATACGGAGATATTGAATTAGCCGTTCAAGGCATAAAAGAAGGTGCTACAAATTTCTTACTAAAACCCTGGGAAAATAAAAAACTTTTAGCAACCATAAGTACTACATTACAATTGAAAAAATCAAAAGTTGAGCTTGAGGATTTAAGATCAAAACAGAAAGTTTTAGTTGCTGATACAAACCATGCATATAGGGATTTGATTGGCGAATCGGAATCGATGCAAAAGGTTTTAAATACGGTTCAAAAGGTAGCTGTTACCGATGCCAACATTTTGATATTAGGTGAAAATGGCACCGGCAAAGAACTAATCGCCAGAGCCATTCACCGTGCATCGAACCGGAAAGATCAGGTTTTTATCAGTGTTGATTTGGGGGCAATTACCGAAAGTTTATTCGAAAGTGAATTATTCGGATTTAAAAAAGGGGCCTTTACCGATGCAAAAGAAGATCGTGCCGGACGCTTTGAGGCTGCGAATAAAGGGACCATTTTTTTGGATGAAATCGGGAATCTTACATTCAGTTTACAATCAAAATTATTAAGTGTACTGCAAAACAGAAAAGTAGTCAGATTAGGAACCAACAAGGAAATACCAATTGATGTTCGTTTAATTTGTGCTACAAATATGCCGTTGTACCAAATGGTGAACGAAAATAAATTTCGTCAGGATTTGTTATACAGGATCAATACCGTGGAAATCCAAATACCATCTTTGCGCGAAAGAGTTGAGGATATTTCGTTGTTGGTCGATCACTTCTTGGATATTTATTGCAAAAAATACAAAATAAGCAAAAAACGGTTAAACTCAAGTACTGCAAAGCGACTTGAAAAACACACATGGCCCGGAAATATACGGGAACTACAACATGCTGTAGAAAGAGCCGTTATTATGAGTGAATCCGATTTACTTGAGCCTCATGATTTCTTTATTTCTCAAAATGATTCAGATAACAATTTGGACAATCTTCCATCAAACATGAATCTTGAGGAAACAGAGAAAATGCTCATCAGAAAGGTGATTGATAAGCATGGAGGTAACATAAGCAAAGCGGCAAAAGAACTCGGGCTAACCAGGGCTTCTTTGTATCGTAGAATCGAAAAATATGGTTTATAATAGATTTCGTTTTCTGGTTATTGCCAGAATTATTTTACTCACTTTATCCATTTTTCTGTTGGTTTATCTAGCAGAATTTGAAAAGTATTTAATCAGCCTTTTAATTGTTGGTGCATTAATCATTGCACAAGTAATAAGTGCCATCCGCTTTGTTGAAAACACGAACAAAAAACTCGGGAAATTCCTCGAAAGCATCAGACATGCCGATTTTGCAACTTCCTTCTCTGATAAAGGAATGGGTAAAAGTTTTGAAGGATTGAATAACGAGTTTAATCAAATTATTAATGAATTTAAACGTTACCGCGCCGAAAAAGAAGAACATTTTAATTACCTCCAAACGGTTGTTCAACATGTAAGCATAGGGATTATTTCTTTCACCAGAGATGGGAAAGTTGACATCATAAATACGGCTGGAAAACGCTTATTTAAAATATCAAATCTTCGATACATTGACGATTTAAAACTGATCAAAAAAGATTTGCCGGAAATGCTCTACAAAATGAAAGCCGGCGATAATACTTTAATCAAGTTATTTATTAAAGATGAGCTTTTACAATTATCGGTTTATGCTACTGAATTTCGCATGCGTGGTGAAGAATACACTTTAATTGCCTTACAAAATATTCACGCCGAATTAGAAGAAAAAGAAATTGAATCGTGGCAAAAACTAATCAGGGTACTCACGCATGAAATCATGAATTCTATAACTCCCATTTCATCTCTGGCATCAACGGTACAAGAAATGATGTTTGTCGATCCGGATGCTGATCTTAGATTAAAAGAGCTTGACCAGGAAGATATGGACGGAATCGGAAATGCACTTAAAACAATACAAAAAAGAAGTCAAGGGCTTTTAAATTTTGTTGAAATATACCGAAACCTTACACGTATCCCAAAACCAAATTTCCGATACTTTGAAGTAAAGGAATTATTCGAACGCTCTTCTGAACTCATGAAGCCCAAAATGGATATTCATAAAATCCAATGTACTTCAAAGGTTATGCCAGATGATTTGAAAATTACTGCCGATCCCGATTTAGTTGATCAGGTGATCATAAATTTAATGCTAAATGCCATTGACGCAGTCAGCCAAATACAAAATCCACAAATATTCATTATGGCATATAAGAATGATTCGGGCAGAGTATTAATAGAAATTTCGGATAATGGTAGCGGTATCAAGCCCGATATACTGGATAAAATATTTATGCCATTCTTTACATCTAAAAAAACCGGATCAGGTATTGGGTTAAGTTTATCAAGACAAATCATGAGTCTTCATAAGGGAGCAATCTCTGTTAGGTCAACGCCAAGAGATGGGACAACATTTACCTTAACTTTTTAAATATGACAAAAGTTGCCAAAACAAGTGTAGAGATAAATCCTTTATTAGCAAACAGATGGAGTCCAAGAGCATTCAGTGAAATAGCGATTTCTGACGATTTACTTATAAAACTGATTGAAGCGGCTCGATGGTCTCCATCAGCAAGCAACCTTCAACCCTGGCATTTTATAATCGGCAAAAAGCATGACGAAACCTATCAGAAAATATTTGAAACATTGGTTGAATTTAATCAATTGTGGGCAATAAATGCACCTATTTTAATATTAAGTTGTGGAGAAAAAACCGGTAAAGATGGTAATCCGTTACAAACCTTCAAATACGATGTTGGACAAGCAGTTGCACATCTTACATTTCAGGCTATAAGTGATGGTCTTTTTGTTCATCAAATGGCTGGTTATTCAAAAGAAAAAGCCATCGAATTATTTCAAATACCGAACCATTTTGAGCCATTAACGGTCATTGCTTTGGGTTATATGGGTGACCCATTAATCTTACCTTCCAGAATGCAGGTATCCGAAAAGGCTGAACGAGTAAGAAAACCACTTGCAGACTTAATCTCACAAAATATATTTGGTACTGCATCATCTATAATCAATAAGTTAAAATGAAAACAACATATCTCAACGCAATTATATTCAGTATTGTTTTAATTTTAGGTGTATCCTGTGGAAATTCAAGGCCATCTGAGAAAAAAGCAAATACAAACATTGAAAAAAAAGAAATTCTTATCCCATTGTTTAATGCGGATTCGGCTTACTTTTTTGTAGCACAACAATTATCTTTTGGGCCTAGGGTTCCTGGTTCTGCCGCTCATGTAAATTGTCTATCTTATCTTGAAACTACGTTGAACCGATTTGGTGCGAAAGTTCACATTCAAAATTTTAAAACACGTTTGGACAACGGGAATATTATCGAAGGTAAAAATATAATTGCTTCTTTTCAACCTGAAAAGAAAAACAGGATTTTGCTTTGTGCTCATTGGGATTCACGTCCGAATGCCGATCAGGATCCTGATCCTTCAAATCATAATAAGCCACTACAAGGGGCTAATGACGGAGCAAGCGGAGTGGGAGTATTATTAGAAATTGCTCGTCACTTGGCTCAGCATAACACTTCAGTTGGTATCGATATTGCGTTGTTTGATATTGAAGATTCAGGTAGTTATGGGAATAACGATAGCTGGGCATTGGGTTCTCAATATTGGGCAAAAAATCCACATCAAATTAATTATACCGCCCGATTTGGAATTTTGTTAGATATGGTTGGTGCCACCGATCCGATTTTCGCAAAAGAATCTACCTCAATGCGTTATGCACCTGGCATTATGGATATGGTATGGAAAAAAGCAGCAAAATTAGGTTATGCCGATTATTTTAAATCTACTTCCGGTGGTTCAATTCTTGATGACCATGTGGCCATTAACGAATATTTAAATATTCCAACCATCGATATTATCGATTATGATGACAACAGCTCAACAGGATTTTTTGAATATTGGCATACCACCGGGGATGATCTTTCTATCATCGATCCAATAAGCTTGGGAGTGGTTGGACGAACAGTAATGACCGTCATTTTTGAAGAAAAGTAGGATCTGGTTTCTACAAAAGTTCATTTGCCAAATTAGCCAGTTCCGAACGTTCTCCTTTTTCTAAACGAACATGAGCGTATATTTCATGGTGTTTAATTTTATCTGAGGTGTAAGGTTCTGTGCCTCATCAACAATAAAACAAACATTCGAAATACTTCTACCCCGGATATAGGCAAGTGGTGTAATCACCAGTTTTTCTGAATCTATCGCATTGGTAATCACCTTGAATTCCTTATCACTTTCACTGTACTGATTCTGTATGAATTTTAGATTGTCCCAGAGGGGTTCCATGTATGGATTGATTTTTTCTTTAATATTTCCGGGCAGATAGCCTATATCCTTATTGCTCAACGGAACAATTGGCCTGGCAAGATAAATTTGTTTAAAGGATCGTTTTTGATCAAGGGCACCTGCAAGCGCAATTAATGTTTTACCAGTACCGGCTACCCCTTGAAGCGTTACCAGTTTTACATCAGGATTCATGATGGCATGGATCGCAAAAACCTGTTCGGCATTTCGGGGAGAAATTTTATATGCTTGTCTTTTTTCAACCCGCTCAACCAATTTAGTCACAGGATTAAAAAAACCAAGTGCAGATGTTCGATTATTTTTTAAAATAAAATAATGATTTGGATGGCAAGCCTTTTCTCCAATATCAGCCAGGGTGCAACTTCCCTCTATGTAAAGTTTATCAATCACGGCTTTATCTACATCCTCAATGATCGATTTTCCTGAATATAAAGAATCAACGTCCTTCACCTTGCCTGTTTCAAAATCTTCAGCATGAATGCTTAGCGATTTAGCCTTAAGCCTCAGATTTATATCCTTGGTCACTAAAATTACCTTCTTATCCGGATTCTCATTCGCAAGAACGATCGCTGCATTTAAAATTCGGTGATCGGGCTTATTTTCGCCAAAAATCTTGACAGCATCCAATTCACTTTTTTCATTCATCACTACCTTGAAACTCCCCTTACCCTTTCCATCTAATGGGATCCAATTCTGCAGTGTAAACTTTCCCGATAAACGATCCATGATTCGGATAAATTCACGGGCTTCAAAATTCTTGATATCGTTGCCTTTCTTGAAATTATCGAGCTCTTCAAGCACTGTTATAGGAATGGCTACATCATTATCATCAAAACTATGCAGGGCACCATGATTATATAATATTACTGAAGTGTCGAGCACAAATATCTTCTTTTGCTTCCTCTTTGCCATAATTTTAGGTATTGTATACGGGTAAAGTTAACCATAAATTTTCTTAAAAAGAATTGAAAAATTACGATTTAAAATGACACTTGCAAACATCCAGAAAGCATTTTAATTCAAAATCATGATCTTTTGAGTATATTTGCTTTATTAAGGATTCCTGATTTAAAGGTGCTAATCTACCTCATATTCATTCTGAATGATTCTGGTAATTGTGAACAATAATTTAATTCAATTAATTGAAAATGGCTGAACAAAAAAAACTCTTCTTACTTGATGCAATGGCATTGATTTACCGTGCTTATTTTGCACTTAATAAAAACCCCAGGATCAATTCAAAGGGATTAAATACCTCTGCAATTCTTGGTTTTGCAAATACCCTAATCGAAGTCTTAAAAAGCGAAAATCCCAGTCATATAGGGGTTGCCATTGATTCAAGAGCCCCCACTGTTCGACACATTGAATTTGCTGCCTATAAAGCAAATCGTGAAGCAATGCCTGAAGATATATCTCTGGCGATCCCTTATATTATTCGGTTAATAAAAGCATTAAATATTCCTTTAATCGCTCTGGATGGATACGAAGCTGATGATATCATTGGAACCCTTGCGAAAAAAGCTGAAAAAAAAGGCTTTATCACTTACATGATGACTCCTGATAAGGATTTCGGGCAATTAATATCCGAAAACATTTTAATGTACAAACCTGCCCGATTAGGTAATAAACCAGAGATTGTTGGAGTGAAAGAAATTTGTGAAAAATATGGCTTAAAGCGGCCTGAACAATTCATTGATATTCTCGGACTTTGGGGTGATGCTTCAGATAATATTCCAGGAGTTCCCGGTGTTGGAGAAAAAACAGCTGCAAAACTTATCGGCGAATTTGATAGCTTAGAAAATCTATTAAAAAACACAGATCAACTGAAAGGAAAACTAAAAGAAAATTTAGAAGCTTTCAGTGAGCAAGCGATTATGTCAAAACAACTGGCGACCATCATCTTGGATGTTCCGGTCGATTTTGATGAAAATCTATTAGAGATCAATGAACCGGATATTCCTGCCCTTAAACACTTATTTGATGAGCTTGAATTTCGCCAGTTGGCCCAGAGATTTTTTACTGATCAGGCTCCTCAGCCTGCTACTGAAATAAAAGAGGATACCAATAACTATGCAGATCTATTTAGCGAATTGCCCGAAAATGAAAGATTAATTCCTGAAAAAAACAACATTTCAACCGTAGCCCATACTTATACGCTAGTTGATTCTCCATCAACCCGTAAAGAATTAATTGAGGCATTAAGCTTAAAATCTTCATTTTGTTTTGATACTGAAACCACCGATAAGGATGCGAACAATGCAGAAATTGTAGGTTTATCATTTGCATACAAAACGGGTCAGGCATTTTATGTTCCATTGCCCGATAATTATAATGAATGCTTGCTTGTTCTTTCCGAGTTTAAACCCCTTTTTGAAAATGAAAAAATCGAAAAAATTGGGCAAAATATCAAATACGATATCACTATTTTAAAATGGTATGAGATTGAGGTGAAAGGCCCGCTATTTGACACCATGATCGCACACTATCTACTTGAACCTGACTTACGTCATGGAATGGATTATCTGGCAGAAACATATCTGAAATATAAACCCATAAGTTATGATGAAATCACCGAAAAAAAACGTGGCCATCAGCTCAACATGAGGCAGGTTCAGCAATATAAGCTTTCTCAATTGGTTGATTATGCTTGTGAAGATGCTGATATTACACTGCAATTAGCAGAATTATTCAGGCCTAAATTAAAAGAATCAGGTACGCTTGAGTTATATGAAAAAATTGAAGGTCCTCTCATTCCGGTTCTGGTTTCGATGGAAACAGAAGGTGTCAGACTCGATTTTGAAGTTTTAAATACCTATTCTATAGAATTACATGAAGAGATCTTGAAAATCAGGGATCGGATTTATGAGTATGCAGGACAAGAATTTAACGTTGCATCTCCAAAACAGCTGGGCGAAATATTATTTGATCGCTTAAAAATAATTGATAATGCCAAAAAAACAAAGACCAAACAATATTCTACCGGTGAAGATATTTTACAAAAATTGGTAAATAAGCATCCCATTATTTCTGAAATATTGGATTTTCGCTCCTTGACCAAATTAAAATCAACTTATGTTGATACCTTACCCGAATTGGTAAATCCTCGCGATGGGCGTATCCACACTTCTTATATGCAAACGGTGGCCTCAACCGGAAGATTAAGTTCACAAAATCCAAATCTTCAAAATATACCTATCCGCACAGAAAAGGGTCGGGAAATTCGAAGAACTTTTATTCCGAGAGACGATAACCATATCCTATTTGCCGCTGATTATTCGCAAATTGAATTGAGAATTATTGCAGAATTAAGCAAAGATGAACAAATGATTGCAGCTTTCAAAGATGGAATTGACATCCATACGGCTACCGCTTCAAAGGTTTATAATGTAAAAATTGATGAGGTTTCAAAAGACATGCGTAGAAATGCAAAAATGGTCAACTTTGGTATTATTTACGGTATTTCTGCTTTTGGTTTATCTGAGCGATTAGCAATTCCACGAAAAGAAGCTGCTGAAATAATTGACCAGTATTTTAAGCAATATATTGGGGTGAAAAATTACATGGAATCTACCATAAAGTCGGCTCGTGAAAAAGGGTATGTCGAAACCATTATGGGCCGTCGCCGGTATTTGAATGACATCAATTCGAATAATGCCATGGTTAGAGGGTTTGCAGAAAGAAATGCAATTAATGCTCCAATACAGGGTTCATCTGCAGACATGATCAAGATCGCCATGATTCGCATTTATGAAGAATTCGAGAAACAAAAACTTCAATCTAAAATGATCCTTCAAGTGCATGATGAGCTGGTTTTTGATACTTTGAAATCGGAATTATCAATCGTACAAAAGATTGTAGAAGATAACATGAAAAACGCCATCAAAATGCAAGTACCAATTGTTATTGATACGAACACAGGTAATAACTGGCTTGAAGCACATTAACTGAAGAATTAAATAGCCAAATCTATCATTGAGGTATTTAGCTATTTAATTTAATGCCTTATTTATTACCACTTTTCAAATTAATGACGATTACACCCATACTTCCTCTTGAGCCATACATGGCTGCAGAAGTTCCTTTGAGCACGGAAATTGATTGTACATCTCTTGGATTAATATGGTCGATAGAACTTATTTCAGATCCATTCACAATAAATAATGGATTTCCTTGGGCACTTATTGAAGAAATCCCTCGTATTGTTATTTGTTGTCCACGAACGGTAACACCGGGAACCTGACTCTTTATCATTTCATAGATATCAGAATAAGTGTTATTTTTTATAACATTATCGTCAACATTACTTATACTTGAAGTACTGTGCTTCTTACTAACTTTACCATATCCATAATCAAACATTTTACCTTCCTCCGGACTAACATAGTTAGAGTTTGTTGAATCAGCTAATAAAATAAAATTAATTTTAGTTCTTCCGGTAAAATTCACTTCAATACCTCCATGATTAATCGAATAAGCCATAATAGTTTTTGTATCCGGCTTTACTTTTATCTTATAAAACCCTTTTTTATTGGTCACTACATCAGATCTGGTATCATCCAAAATAATTGAGACCCCTTCAAGAGGCTTTTCATCCACATCTTTTACATAACCACTTACTAATATTTTTTTTGCCTTCTCTTTTACTTGAGCAAAAGATACTTCAACTATTAATAGTGACACAGCAATAATAATGATCGTTTTTAATTTCATCTTCTAATTATTTAAAGGTAAAAACTATTAATTATGTTCCTTTTTAATATTGAGTACTATTTTTTAATCGACCCGCTTTTGGTTGTTATCAGAATTACTCCGTTGGCACCCCTAACGCCATAAATTGCCGTTGCAGAACCTTTTATAATAGAAATTGATTTTACATCCCTTGGATTGATATAATCTATAGAATAGGTTGCGGAACCATCTACGACAAAAAGTGGCTGCGTACCCCCATTAATTGAATTTATTCCCCTGATTAAAACAGAACTTCCGCTTACAACTACACCGGGAACCTGACCTTGAATCATATCAAATATATTCTTATAATTAAAATCGTCCGAATTCTCACCATCTATTACCCCGTAACTGGATGCCAGGTCACTTTTTAGTGCATTTCCATAACCTAAGTCGACAAGTTGATCTTTTGGTATATATTTCCCTTCACTTGACATATTTGGCTCCAGAATAAAATTTATTTTTGTTTTTCCTTTAAACTCAACTTCTAATCCGCCATTGTATAATGTATAAACCATCAATGATTTAATATCCGGATGTACCTTAATTTTATAAAATCCTTTCGAATTGGTGGATTTGTTAAGTGTTACCCCATCAACAATAATTGTCACTCCAGACAAGGGTTTATTATTGCCATCAGTAACATATCCGCTAACGGTAACTTTTTTCTGCCTTTTAGTTTGAGCAAAAGATACTTCAACTACCAATAGTGACAAAGTTATTATAACGATTGTTTTTAATTTCATTTTCTGATTGTTTTGGTGAGATTGATCCTTTATTTAGAATGAATTATTGTTTTTGACTTTTTACTAACTTTATTAATGATGATTTACTGAAACTCAACCCTACCTATAAATAATGATTTGATCGTTAATAATATGATTTATCTGTAAATCAGAACATTAAAATTACATAATTAAATATCAATTTCTAAGTATTGTCAAAATAAATTGATTTTTTTTTATAATTATCCAAAATCTATACCAAACATTTAATTTAATTATATTTAAAATTGGCACGCTGTTTGGATAACTCTGATTGGAAGCGGAATTGTTAATCTAAATACAAATGTGATGAAAAGGACAATATTCTCAAAACTAAATGAAAAAATCCAAGAAAGTGAATCAATGAATTTTCTCTCTGGATATAAAATAATTATTGCCGGGATTTTACTGCTTTTTCTAAGTTCATGTCAAAAAGAATACTGGGGTTACGACGGATTTGATGGGAAAGCTTTTATTGCACTAAGCTGGACCGATGCAGAACCTGAATATATTGACCCAGGTACCAATGCAATACCTTCAAATTTTTATTGGGATGACTACTACCGAATTCACCCGGGTATTTATACCCTCTACTATGATGGTTTTGTGAATACCAGAACAGGTTGGGTTGATTATGCCTGGGAAGTTGACTACGAAATATGGATTAATTATGGGGAACCTGGTTCACAATATTACGATGGGATGGATGGTATGGATAACTATTTTGTACTTGAATGTAATCCCTTTGGACCCGATATTTTTCTTGATCTAAAATCTAAATCCATAAATTCAAACTATGAAATCATTAGTTCGACTGATGATATGAAAGTAGTTTTAACTGAGTCCGAATATTTTAGCATGAAGGCAACTTATCGGAAAGTAGAAAAAAGGACACATGCTCAACAGTAAATCCTGAATAAAGGGCTTACTTCTATATATATAACACATCCAACGGACCTGCCAATTTTTGGCAGGTCTTTTTTATTAAATTATTTCTAATTTTAAGGTCTCATTTAAAAAACATATGGATTACTTCAAAGATGAAAGAATTGTGCTTACCCTTGATGCCGGAGGTACAAATTTTGTTTTTTCTGCAATTCAATCTGGAAAAGAACTTGGCCGACCAATCAGTCGGCAAATTAAGGGTTTCAAACTTGAAGAAATCTTATTAACAATGATTGATGGATTTCACCAACTAAACGAAAACACTAAACATAAGGCTGTTGCAATTAGTTTTAGTTTTCCGGGGCCCGCCGATTACAAGAATGGAA
The DNA here is from genome assembly GCA_002840985.1 of Bacteroidetes bacterium HGW-Bacteroidetes-17. Lineage (GTDB taxonomy): Bacteria > Bacteroidota > Bacteroidia > Bacteroidales. The sequence continues at coordinate 26,052 of PHDM01000060.1, read as the reverse complement.
TAATTGGCGACCTTCAAAATATTCCTGAATTCAGAGGTGGGATTGCATTGAAGGTAATGCTTGAAAATGAATTCAAACTTCCTGTTTATATTAATAATGACGGCGATTTATTTGCACTGGGAGAGTCAATGTTTGGCCTGCTCCCGGAAATTAATTCCATTTTAAAGCGACGAGGAAGTTCTAGGAAATTTAATAATTTATTGGGAGTAACATTGGGAACTGGATACGGTGCCGGGATCGTTCAGAATGAGATTATGTTTTGTGGTGATAATTCGGCAGGTGCTGAAATAAACCGATTTCGGAATAAACTTTATCCTGGAACAAGTGCAGAAGATAGCCTTACAATAAGAGGCATTAAGCGGGTTTATGCCAGAGAATCCGGTCTGCCTGCACATCAAGTTCCGGAACCGGATATCATCTTTAAAATTGGAATGGGACTATCTGAAGGGAATCAAAAAGCAGCAATAAAAGCTTATTATGAATTAGCAGTTGTAGCAGGTGATACCTTAGCAAGTGCGACTAGTTTAATTGATGGTTTAATCGTTATAGGTGGTGGATTATCTGGGGCTCATCCGCTCTTTATACAATCCTTGGTTGATGAGATGAATTCAAATTTTATAACACTTGCAGGCAATAATTTAAGCAGAATGGAAGTTCAAGCATTTAATCTTGAATCTGCAGAAGGACTGAAAGCATTTATAGAAATTTCAGAAATAAAAATTAAAGTCCCTTTCTCTAAGCAAGAACAAATTTATGACCCCATTAAAAAAATTGGCGTTGGAATCAGTAAATTAGGAACTTCAAAAGCAACTTCAATTGGGGCTTATGCATACGCACTTAATCAATTAGTTTAAAAAAAATTATAAAAATGAAATTATACGCTATTGAAACCGGAAATTTAAAATTGGATGGAGGAGCTATGTTTGGCGTTGTTCCGAAAGTAATGTGGAACAAATTTTATCCGGCCGATGAAAATAATCTTTGCAATTGGGCCATGCGTTGTTTGTTGATTGATGACGGTGAACATGTTATTTTAATCGATAACGGAATTGGTGACAAACAGGATGAAAATTTCCTGAAACATTATTATTTAAATGGAGAAGCAACTCTGGAAACTTCCTTAAATAAATACGGTTACACCACTGATGATGTCACGGATATGCTGCTTACCCACCTTCATTTTGATCATTGTGGTGGAAGTATCAAATACGATAAAAATGGTAAATTGGTACCTGCATTCAAGAATGCAAAATATTGGGTCAGCCAAGAACAGTATGATTGGGCAACAAATCCTAATCGACGGGAAAAAGCCTCCTTTTTAAAAGAAAATATATTGCCGATAAAAGAAAGCGGACAATTAAATATTGTGGAAAAAGAAGGTGAAATCATACCAAATATCTACGCCAAAATATTTAATGGGCATACACAGGGTCAAATTATTCCACATATAAAATTTGGGGGTAAAACCATTGCTTACACTGCCGATCTCTTCCCTTCAACAGCTCATATCCCAATGCCATGGATCATGGCTTACGATACCAAGCCTTTAATTACACTTGAAGATCGTGAACGCTTTTTTAAAGAAGCTGTGGAAGAAAATGTAATTCTGTTTTTTGAGCATGATTTATATCATGAATGTTGTACCATCGAAATGACTGAAAAAGGAGTGAAGGTTAAAGAAACCTTTAGATTAAATGAATTGGTAGCAGGCTAAATTTATGAATACATATCTATTAATTGGAACAACTATTGTCATTTTCGCACTTATCTCCTATTCAATTGGAATAATTACAGAGCAACGAAAGCATTTCATCACAAAACCCGTATTAATCTTTGTTTCGATAGGAATTACTTTGGATATAACGGCAACAACCTTCATGATTATAGGTTCACCAAATAGCCCTTTTTCCTTACATGGGTTTTTAGGATATTCTTCCTTAACAGGGATGTTAATTGATGTGATCTTGATTTGGCAATTTCATCTGAAAAATGCAAACAAAAAAGTTCCAAAATCTTTACATCTTTATTCGAGATATGCTTACCTATGGTGGGTATTGGCCTTTATCACCGGAGGATTATTGGTTGCTTTAAAATAAATTGTTTATCAAATTGGAACAAAGTTCAAATTGATCCTTATTTATTTGGGTTTCAATATTTTTATCCTCGAAATAAGAATATAAATTGTTGGTATTCAGGTTTGAAAGTAGTTCATAACCCGTCATCGGACAACCTCCCATTCCGCCAATAACCGTATCAAATCGCTCGACACCGGAATGATAAGCGGAATCTACTTTCTCAAACCAAGTATCTTTACTGCTATGTAAATGAAATCCAAATTCAATATCGGGATAGGCCGGAATAATTGAGGTATAGACTTCTTTAATTTTTTCAGGTGTTGATTCTCCGGTTATATCCGACAAGGGGATTATTTTAACTCCCTTAACGATTAATCTCTCAATCCAATGGTGAATAATTTCCAAATTCCAGGTGTCTCCGTATGGGTTTCCAAAACCCATGGTTAAATAAACCACCAATTCTTTATGATGCTTATTGCAAATATTTACAATATCGTCCAAATCGTTTTCCGCTTTCTTAAAATCTGCATTAATATTCTTTTTAAGAAAAGATTCAGATATTGAGAATGGATAGATTAACTGATCAATTTGTTCGAAACCAACGGCTGTTATTGCTCCTTTTTCGTTCCCCACCAAAACCATAATTTTTGACTTGGTACCCGACAAATCCAGATTTCGGATTACCTCAGCAGTATCTGTCATTTGAGGAACTGCTTTTTCAGAAACGAAAGATCCAACATCAATGGCATCAAATCCAACCTTTAGCAAAGCATTGATATATTCAATTTTATTTGCTGTTGGAATGAAGGGTTTCAAACCCTGAAATCCATCTCTTACGGTTTCAATTATTTTGATCATCAATCAAAGCTAAATAAAAAAGGTATCTGCTCAGATAATGAGAAACACCTTTTTAAAATTTACAAAACTCCTTATTTTCGTCCTGATAAGGATTTGGGAATTCTTCCATTTTTAATAGCTTCCGAACGCAATGGCCTTCCACAAATTCGCTCAACCATCCTACCTATTTCAAGCACTTTATCCACATCCAAACCTGTATCGATACCCATCTCATCCATCATGACTACCATATCTTCCATTGAAACTAATCCAACTATTGAAGGATCTTTATAATAATAATCACCAGTACCTGATACCGGAACTCCGCTTACAAAATTAGCAGGTTGACCGCCAATTCCACCCATGGTCGCTTCATAATTTGTCATCCCGGCCTGAAGCGCAGCCAATACATTTGCCAATCCCCAACCCCTGGTTTGATGAAAATGAACGATATGTTTTTCAGGATTCGGTATGGCATCCAGCAACATCGAATAATATTTATAAACCCTGTCGGGAGATGCAGAACCATCATGGTCGGCATGCTCAACATCATTGGCGCCAATATCCAACCATCGTTTGGTAAAATCAATAGCTTTCGACATTTCGGTCGGGCCTTCAATAGGGCAACCCCAAATGGTACTAACGGTTCCGTTTACCTTAATCCCTGCATCATGAGCTTTCGGAATCCATTCTTCGCACATTTTAAAATATTCTTCAATGCTAAGTCCGGAATTTTGACGTTGATGTGATTCACTTGTTGAAACCATGACCAAAACACGATCGGGGCCCCAACCCTCTTTTTTTGCTTGAATAGCACGCTCGATTGCTTTTTCCCTGATTGTAATGGCAGTTACAGAGACCTTATCAATAAGGTGGGCTACTTTTTTACTTTTATTGAGCATTTTCAATAAGTTGTCTGCATCTTTAAATTGAGGCATTCCACGCGGGTTTCCCAGATTTGTAGCTTCAACATGCTTAAATCCGGCCAGTATTAATTGTTCCAGAACCCAGAGTTTTGCTTCAGTTGGAATAAACATTTCTTCATGTTGAAATCCATCTCTAACTGTTATATCTCCGATTGTTACTTTTTTGGGGTAATTCATATCAATATTTTTAAAGTTTAATAATTTGATCCGTTGTATTTGCGAATGTTTTCGTAAATTTTTTCCTTTGTGCATACATTATGTTTCTCTATTTATTCATAGGTATGAGTTCTGATAATTTTCAATTGAATAAAATTTTCACTATACTTGCACCTTGCACATGATGAGTTGTTAATCTGCTAACAACTCAAGTAAAAATACAAAATATTTGATAAATACAATACCTGGAAGTGAAAATATAGTCAAACGAAAAAACTGAAACGTGTTTAAGCTAGAAACTAAAATTGACACAGGCTCTGATGAGTTTAAGAAAAATAAAGAAGATTTTTTAAAACTCCTTAGCGAATACAAAGCGATCCATAAACAGGTTAAGAAAGGTGGTGGCGACTCTACGGTTAAGAAACATAAAGAGCGGGGAAAATTATTAGCAAGAGAACGTATTGACAAGTTAATAGATCCCAATACCCCATTTCTTGAACTTTCTACGCTAGCGGCTTATAAAATGTATGACGATGGCCACCCATCAGCCGGTATCATTACCGGTATAGGTGTAATTCATGGTCGCGAAACCGTTATCATCGCGAATGATGCTACTGTTAAAGGAGGTACTTATGTTAAAGAAAGTATCAAGAAACATTTAAGGGCTCAGGAAATTGCAATGGACAATCTGCTTCCCTGCGTTTATATGGTAGATTCTGGTGGGGTATTTTTACCTGAACAAGCAAACGTATTTCCGGACAAGGAACATTTTGGTCGCTTTTTTTATAACCAGGCAAAAATGTCCGCAAATGGGATTCCTCAAATTGCCATTGTAATGGGTTCATGTACAGCCGGAGGAGCTTACGTTCCTGCGATGAGTGATGAAACAATTATTGTTAAAAATCAAGGTACGATTTTCCTCGGTGGACCTCCATTGGTCAAAGCTGCTACCGGCGAAGTGGTAACTCCTGAAGAATTAGGCGGAGCAGAAGTTCATACAACCCATTCGGGTGTTGCCGATCACATGGCCGACGATGATGTTCATGCCATTCAAATCTGCCGAAACATTTTCCAAAACCTGGATAAAAAAAATAAACAAAAGCTTGATTTAAGTCCGATTGAAGAACCTCTGTACGATCCAAAAGAACTTTATGGTATTGCGCCAATTGATTTCCGAAAGATGGTTGATCCATTGGAAATCATCATGCGGATGGTAGATGGAAGTAAGTTTCACGAATTCAAAGCAAAATACGGCACCTCTTTGGTTACCGGTTTCGCAAAAATCATGGGTTATCCTGTTGGGATTATTGCCAATAAAGGAATCCTGTTTAACGAATCAGCACTTAAAGGAGCGCATTTTATTGAATTGTGTTGTGCGCGTAAAATTCCATTGGTTTTTCTACAGAATATTACAGGATTTATCGTTGGTAAAGATTATGAAAGAAAAGGAATTGCCAAAGATGGTGCAAAACTGGTACATGCCGTTGCAAATGCAAATGTTCCTAAATTCACGGTCATATTTGGAGGCTCTTTCGGTGCAGGCAATTATGGAATGGCAGGTCGTGCATACAGTCCCAACTTATTATTTATGTGGCCAAATGCGAAAATTTCGGTAATGGGTGGGCGACAAGCTGCAAATGTGTTGATCACTGTTAAGAAGGATCAATACGAAGCAAAAGGCAAAACAATGCCAAAAGAAGAAATCGACGAACTTCGAAATAGCATTATCGAAAAATACGATCATGAAGGTTCAGCATATTATAGCACAGCACGCTTATGGGATGATGGGATCATCGATCCGGTCGATACCCGAAAAGTTTTGGCTATGGGAATCTCCATGTCGTTAAATAAGCCATTTGACGATCAGAAATTTGGTGTTTTCAGAATGTAAATCTAAACATATGCAATCTTTTAATAATATCGAATTCGAGCTTCAGGATCAAGTTGGCACAATTTGGCTAAACAGGCCTGATAAACATAATGCAATGAATGCCGAAATGATCCTGGAAATTATTGATTGTTTCGAATTGTTAAATGATGATCCGGAAGTTCGTGTAATACTCTTAAAAGGCAGGGGAAAATCATTTTGTGCCGGTGCCGACCTCAATTACATGAAAGGAATCGCTGAATTTGGGTTCAAGGAAAACTACGAAGACAGCTTAAGACTTGCCAAATGCTTTAATGCAATATACACCTGCAAAAAACCCACCATTGCTGTTGTGCAAGGTGCTGCCATTGGTGGTGCCAATGGTTTGCTGGCAGCTTGCGATTATGTATTTTGTACAGAGGATGCAAAATTCGCATTCTCCGAAGTTAAATTAGGCATTGCCCCAGCAACAATTTCACTATACGTGCTTAAAAGGATTGGCGAATTCAGGGCCAGGGATTTAATGTTAAGTGGAAGGCGTTTTACAGGAATTGAAGCAGCACAATATCAATTGGCGAATTCGGCTCATCCGGAAAATGAGATTGAAGAACACACCAATAAAATGGTTCAATTCTTATTAAGTAGTGGGCCTAACGCAATTACTGCTTGTAAAGAGTTAATATATAACATCAGTAATAAATACGGTTTTGAAAGTGCTATTGATTACAGCTCTAAAGTAATAGCCGAATTAAGAGCTTCTGACGAAGGACAAGAGGGAATGGCTTCTTTTCTTGAAAAGAGAAAGCCTAATTGGGTCAAATAAATTTTATAACGAATTAAGAATGAAGAAGAGACAAATTAAATTCAGCCTGGTTTACCGAGATATGTGGCAATCTTCCGGAAAATATGTTCCAAGGATTGATCAATTAAAGAAAATTGCACCTGTTATAATCGATATGGGATGTTTTGCAAGAGTTGAAACCAATGGTGGTGCTTTTGAGCAGGTTAACTTATTATACGGAGAGAACCCAAATACCGCAGTTCGTGAATGGACCCAACCTTTTAATGATGTAGGAATACAAACCCACATGCTGGAACGTGCATTGAATGGAATCCGAATGTTCCCGGTACCTGCCGATGTGAGACGATTGATGTATAAAGTGAAGAAAGCTCAGGGAACTGATATTTCCCGTTCGTTCTGCGGATTAAATGATCACAGAAATCTGGAACTTTCCGTTAAATATGCAAAAGAAGCCGGAATGATTTCACAAGCCGCGTTAAGTATTACCCATTCTGCCATACATACTGTAGATTATTATGCCGAATTAGCCGACCGGGTAATTGAGTACGGTGCCGATGAAATATGTTTGAAAGATATGGCCGGTATTGGCCGTCCGGCAAGCCTTGGTGAATTAGTAAGCAGAATCAAAAAGAAACATCCACACATTGCAATTCAATATCATGGTCATTCCGGCCCGGGTTTTTCAGTAGCTTCAATGCTTGAAGTTGCACGAGCAGGAGCAGATTATATTGATGTGGCCATGGAACCATTAAGTTGGGGGATGATCCACCCTGACGTTATTACCATACAGGCAATGTTAAAAGATGCCGGATTTGACGTTCCGGAAATTAACATGAAAGCTTACATGGAAGCCCGCGCATTGACCCAAAGTTTCATGGACGATTTCCTTGGATATTTCATTGATCCAAAAAACATGCTCCTTTCATCCTTAATGGTAGGTTCAGGATTACCCGGTGGTATGATGGGCAGTTTAATGGCCGATTTGAAAGGCGTTCACGATGGTATCAATTACTCGTTAAAAGCGAATGGAAAAGATCAGATCAGTCAGGACGAATTACTGATTAAACTTTTTGATGAGGTAGCTTATGTTTGGCCAAAACTTGGATATCCGCCATTGGTAACCCCATTCAGTCAATATGTAAAAAATGTGGCCCTCTTGAATCTGGTTCAATTATCAAAAGGAGAAGAGCGTTATTCTATTATTGATGAAAATACCTGGAATATGATTTTGGGCAAAGCCGGTAAATTACCCGGTCCTTTGGCACCCGAACTTATTGCATTAGCAAAAAAACAAAACAGGGAATTCTATACAGGGGTTCCACAAGATGCGTGTCCGGATGAATTGGATAAATTCCGAAAAGAAATGCTGGATAATGGTTGGGATACCGGTCCTGATGATGAAGAACTTTTTGAATTTGCAATGCATGAAACACAATATCGCGATTATAAATCCGGGCTGGCCAAAAAACGTTTTGAAGAAGAAATAGCAAAAAAACGTATGCCTGCTCCAACAACTTCAACAACCCCTAAAACTTCAGTCGCTGTGAAAGAAGATCAAGCTCCAAACCGAAATAATTACACCAAAGGTGCAGTTGAAAACCAAGTGGCAATATTAGCGTACTTGCTCCATTCATTAAATAAAGAGGCCAGTGATAAATCTTATTTAGATCCAAAGCACGATGTTTGGAACGCGATAGGATATTGGAGGAATCTCATGTCACTGCAAATTAATTTCCAGGGTGCAGATCATGAAATTGAGATAAATAAATCGCAAGATGATAATTACCAATTTATTTTCGATGATGTTGAACATGATTGCCAATTGATTTACATGAATCAAAATGAGGTTGATTTTAAAATTGGCAACAATACTTACTTTGCCAGTTTCACAAAAGCCGATGATGAAATGATCAAGGTTAGCATCAATGGTGGTGATTTCTTAATCAGACGAAATGATCTGTTAGACACTGAACACACGGCTGCAGTTGAAGATGCTGCCGTGAATGAAGAAAATGTTATTGTTTCTCCAATTCCGGGTCGGGTATTTAAAATCCTCGTTAAACCGGGTGATGTGGTTAAGAAAGATGACGTCGTTATAGTGATAGATGCCATGAAAATGGAGAATAATATCTCCATAAAAAGGGATGGCAAAATTGCAAAAGTGCTTGTTTTACTTGACGACATGGTTGATGCAGGTGCGGTGCTGGTAGAAATTGAATAACACAATTTGCTAATTCGTTGATTTGAAAATGTGCCAATGTGATGAATCTAATTCATCAAACTGGAGATAAGATCATTTTCAAATCTTCAAATTAACTAATTTTCAAATTTAATATTATGAATTTCGATTTAAGTGAGGAACAAAAAATGATCCGCGAAGCGGTCCGCGACTTCGCTGAATTAGAAATTAAACCAATTGCCCAGGAATTAGACGAAAAAGCAGAATTCTCCCTCGACCTGACACGAAAGATGGGAGAATTAGGCCTATTTGGAATGTACCTGCCCGAGAAATACGGTGGACAGGGACTTGACACTTTATCTTACATCATTGCCGTTGAAGAATTAGCCAGGGTTGACAGCTCGCAAGCTGCCACACTTGCTGCCCACAATTCCCTTGGGATCGGGCCTTTATATTATTACGGCACTGAAGAACAAAAACTAAAATACCTTCCCCCTCTTTGCACAGGTGAAGCGCTCTGGGGTTTCGGTTTGACCGAAGCTACTGCCGGATCCGACTCGAGAGGAACTAAAACCAAAGCACGACTAGAGAATGGCCAATGGATAATTGATGGTTCAAAAATTTTTATCACCAACGGGTCCTCTGAAATTTCAGTTGGTTCAACCGTTCAGGCTGTAAGCGACGAAAAAAACGGTAAAACAGAATTTACCTGCATCATTGTTGAAAAAGATACTCCGGGTTTCAAACGCAGTACCATGCATGGCAAAATGATGTGGCGGGCTTCCGACACAGCCGAGCTGTATTTTGAGGATTGTAAAGTTCCGGAAGAAAATCTTTTAGGTGAAGTTGGACAAGGCTCAAAAATTATGCTCAGTACTCTCGACAATGGCCGGCTTTCGATTGCCGCTATGGGGCTTGGCCTTGCACAAGGTGCTTTTGAATTGGGTTTAAATTATGCCAACGAACGCAAACAATTTGGCAAACCAATCTCTAAATTTCAAGTGAATGCCTTTAAGTTGGCTGATATGGCCCTAAAAATTGAACTTGCGCGAAACCTGCTTTACAAAGCATGTTGGTTGAAAGATGAAAATAAACCCTTTGCTAAAGAGGCAGCCATGTCGAAATTGTATTGCTCGGAAATTGCAAAAGAAGTTGCCGACGAAGCACTTCAATTACATGGTGGCTATGGCCTGATGAAAGATTACGCCATTGAACGTTTTTTCCGTGATCAGCGATTATTGCAAATTGGCGAAGGAACTTCAGAAATTCAGCGATTGGTGATTTCACGCTATATAGGTTGTTAATTTGAAAATTATTCAATTTGAAAATTTGATAATATTTGAGGAGAACGAGTCATTTTCAAATTAGCACACTTTCAAATCTTCAAATTCATTTTTGAGCAACCCTTATGTGCTTAATTCTAGACTAAAAATGAATAATACAAAACTTTGGCAACCCAACCCTGAAATAGCTTCTGCATCCCAAATGCAGGAATTTCTGAATCTGATTAACGAAAAATATCATCTTGCTGAAAATAGTTATGCGTATTTGCATCAGTGGAGTGTTGAAAACCCGGCTGATTTTTGGGGAGAATTCTGGAATTATTCAAACATCATTCATTCAGAAAAATACACTTCGGTTGTTGATGATGCCGGGAAAATGCCGGGAGCGAAATGGTTTTTAGGAGCCAAACTTAATTATGCTGAAAATCTTTTGCAGAGGAGAGATGATAAAACGGCCATTATTTTTCGGGGCGAATCAGAAATAAAAAGACAACTATCCTACAAAGAATTACACGAAGAAGTCAGGAAAACGGCGGCAGGTTTAAAAAAACTTGGAGTAAAGAAAGGAGATCGTATCGCCGGATTTATGCCCAATATGCCCGAAAGTATCATTGGCATGTTAGCCACTTCATCGATTGGGGCCATCTGGTCATCGTCTTCTCCCGACTTTGGGATTAAAGGTGTTTTGGACCGTTTCAGCCAAATTGAACCTAAAGTAATTTTTGCTGCAGATGGTTACTTTTTTAAAGGAAAACAATTTGATTCCCAAGAAAAACTTTTGCAGATTTTAGATCAATTGCCCTCCGTTCAAAAAGTAGTTTTGGTGAATTATACAAATACCGTTGATACTGCTAAATTCTCAAATGCCATCACATTTGAAGAACTTGCCAAACCTACCGAAGATAAACTCGTTTTTGAACAACTAAGTTTCGATCATCCGCTCTATATCATGTACTCTTCAGGCACAACAGGGTTGCCAAAAAGCATTGTACATTCTGCTGGAGGAACGCTCATCCAGCATTTGAAAGAATTGAAATTGCACTGCGATTTGACAGAAAATGATGTGCATTTTTATTACACAACCTGTGGTTGGATGATGTGGAACTGGTTTGTAAGTTCGCTGGCGGTTGGAGCAACCATCGTTTGTTATGATGGCAATCCGTTTTATCCCCAAGCTGATGCATTGCTTAAAATGGCGGATGAACTTGACATTACTATTTTTGGCACCAGTGCAAAATACATAGCCATGCTCGAATCAGAAGGGGTTATTCCAAAAAATATTTCTGATTTCCCAAGACTCAAGGCCATACTTTCAACGGGCTCTCCCCTTTCCGAAGAAAGCTTCGAATATGTTTATCGTAATTGGAAAAAAGATGTCCAGCTTTCTTCTATTGCCGGAGGTACGGATATTGTTTCTTGTTTTGTTTTAGGAAATCCTTTACTACCGGTTTATTGCGGAGATATTCAGTGTAAAGGACTGGGAATGGATGTGGATTGCATCAACGAAGCGGGTGTAAGCTTAATAGGAGAAAAAGGGGAACTGGTTTGCAAAACAGCTTTCCCCTCAATGCCGGTTTACTTTTGGAATGACCCGAAAGGTGAAAAATATCATGATGCTTATTTTGCAACTTATCCCAATATTTGGCACCATGGCGATTATATTCTCATTACCGAAAACGGTGGTATTCAAATGCATGGTCGCTCGGATGCAACTTTAAATCCGGGTGGTGTGCGAATAGGAACTGCCGAAATTTACCGTGTGGTTGAGAATATGGATGAAATTGCCGATTCGGTAGTGATTGGTCATCAGCTTGAAAACGACGAAGAAGTTGTCCTTTTTGTAAAATTAGCTATTGGGCAAGTTTTAACTGAAGAATTAAAACGGAAAATAAAAGATCAAATCCGGAAAAGTTGCAGCCCACGCCATGTTCCGGCTATGATTTTGGAAACCAAAAAAAATTGCCCATGGGCAAGAGGTTAAAAATAAGGACGCGCTTGCAAATCCAGAAAGCTTGGAATATTTTAAAGATCGGTTGTAAGTATCCATTTGCTAAAAACCACAAATTAATTTGTGGTTTTTAGAGCATTATTTAGTCTTATCATTCCCGACTTGTTCCGAAATCTCAACGTCAGCTTTATAGATGCAGAAATAAATTCAGTAAGCAATTTTTCTATCAACGATTAAATTTAAAAAACGCCTACTCCAACTCAATCAAAAATTCTGTACGATTATTTTCGATACGGTGAAGTTTAAAATTAAAACCATGATTAAGCAAAATTTCACGTACCAGAGTTAATCCTATTCCTTGTCCGGTTTTTTTGGTAGAGAAAAAAGGCGTGAAAAGTTTTTCAATTATTTCATCCGAAAATCCCTGACCCGTATCAATAATTGATAATGAAAGAGGTTTATTGAGGATTTGAACTGAGATGGTACCTTCAGCAACGATTGCCTCCATACTATTTTTGATGATATTCATCATCATCTGTTCCATTTGTACGGTATCTGCTTTAATCAGGCAACGCTTTAAATCTCTTTCCAAAATAATATGTCGGTTAGCAAATTCTGTTTTAAATAAATGCAATGTTTTGCTGATCACGACTGATAAATCTATTTGTTTAATTTCAGGTTGTGGAAGTTTTACAACATCTGCAAAATTGGCCATAAACTGAGTTAGGCTCTTATTTCTATCCATCGAAACCGTAATCGCATTTGTAATATCTTCACGCATGTTTTCATCGAATTGTGTTGAAAGGGATTGAACTGACTGCAACACGGAATTTACTGCACCGACCGAATTATTCACTTCGTGCGACATCATTCTGATCACTCGCTCGTAAGATTGGCGTTCGGCCCGAATTAATTCACAGGTCATCTCTTCAATCAAAATAAAAGGCCTGGTAAATCCTTTATCCATAAAGGAACTACAACTTGCCTTAAATTGCCGGATGCCATCAATGCGAATTGCGATGCTTTCTCCTACCTTCAATTCACTCAACTTCGAAAACCAAGGATGAGATAAGTGAGAAAATGAAATCGGTAGTACAGTGTCTTCCTTTAAATTAAATAGTTTGAACGCTGCCGGATTGAGTTTTCTGATTTTATTTTCGCCATCCAATACCAATATGGCTGATGTGGATGCATCAATAAGCAAACCAAGAAAAAGATTTTTTTCTTCATGCTCCACCCTTTCATGATGCAATTGCTCGGCCATTTTATTGTAAACCTCAATCAGCTGGTCAATTTCTTTCTGATGAACCGGACTTAAGCGGGTACTGAAATCTTTTTCTTTAAGGAGGTTAATCGCCAATCGGATGGTATCGATGGGTTTCACCAATTGATGATAAAGCACAACAAACAAAATAATCGAAATCAGAAGCAAAAACTCACCAATTACAAAATACCATTTGTTAACCTCAAGCAGTTGAAGTAAAATAAAACCTGTGGATAGATAAAGAAACAATCCACAAAGAATAAATTTCCATTTAATGCTCATAGGGGATTTCGTGTTTTTCAAATCGTCGATATAAAGCACCTCGGCTCAATCCAAGGGTACGGGCTACACGCGAAACATTCCCTTTAAAAACCTCCATAGCCTTAATAATAGCTTCTTTTTCTATTTCATCAAGCGTAGCAAGTCCTGCCTTAACATTTGTTTTTGTGTGACTCTGCGAATTTTCTAGGTAAATTTCCAGATCCGCCTGTTCAATCACTTGTCCGGTTTTCATCAAAACACACCGTTCCATCAGGTTTTTAAGTTCCCGAATATTCCCGGGAAATGATTGCATTTTTAAATAAGATATGGCTTCTTTTGAAAGCTGAATTTCGGGAAGTTTATTTGCATAACAGCATTGGCGTATAAAATGATTCGCCAGTAAAGGAATATCAGTAACCCTTTGACGCAAGGCCGGAATATGAAGATGAATCAGATTAATACGATAATACAAATCTTCACGGAAAGTTCCGGCTTTTAACATTTCCGTCAGGTTACGGTTGGTGGCACAAATCACCCTTACATCAGCTTTCAATGTTTCGCTCTCGCCCAACACTTCGTAAGTATGTTCCTGCAAAACACGCAATAATTTCACCTGTGACGCAAGAGATAATTCGGCAATTTCATCCAGAAAAATGGTTCCCCCTTCGGCCATTTGAAAGCGTCCTATCCGGTCGGCAACAGCATCGGTAAAAGAACCTTTTTTATGACCAAACATTTCGCTTTCAAACAAAGTTTCAGAAATTCCACCCAGATTAACTTTTACAAAGGCTTTGTTTTTACGATTGCTGTTTTGATGAATGGCATCGGCAATCAGTTCTTTACCCGTACCACTTTCACCGGTTAATAATACGGTCGACATGGTGGGAGCGATTTTCCCGGCCACCGACAACACTTCCATCAGTACAGGATGTTCGCCAATAATATTCGACAGTTGATATTGCTTATCGAGTTCTTTTCTTGATGCAGTAGAAGGATCATGATTGATTTCTGCCCATTGAATATTGTTTTTTATCGATTGAAGTAAGGATTCATTATCCCAAGGCTTGCTGATAAAATCGGTGGCCCCCAATTTAATCCCCTCTACAGCCAGAGCGATACTTGCCCAACCTGTGATTAAAATAACCGGGACCAAAGGATGAAATATCCTGACCTTTTGTAGCAAATCCAATCCTTCGCGGCCATCCGTTTCGATCGAATAATTCATATCCATTAAAATCAATGAAGGTGTATGCTGTCGCAGCCAAAGCAATGATTCCTCCGGAGAACAGGTAGTTTCAACCTCATACTTTTTCTGCGTTAAGAGCAGTTTTAGTGAGGTGCAAACAGCAATATCGTCATCAATGATTAATATTTTCATAAACCATAGCTAAATTAACAAAATTCTGTTATTCTTCCTGTAATGCTTCGGAAGCTTGAACTTTTGAAGCCATATAGCCCGGATAATAAACACTAATACTTACAAATACAAATATGAGCACAATGCTAAGACAAAGTGCTTTTATAAAAAGGGCTGTTTCAACCGGATATAAATCGAGTAAGGGAATTTGAACCGTAATTAATATTGCCGGAATAAGTGCGAAAAGGGTCAATGTCCACGATTCGAGTAAAAGCAGATAATGGATCTTACTGGCACTTGAACCCACGGCCCTTCTAAGACCAAGTTCAGCTTTTCTTCTTTTCACACTATAACCAAAAATCCCTATCATGCCTAAAATAATATTAATGACAAGAAATACCGCAACGAAACTTACCATTACAATTTCGTTCCGTTTACCGGAATTCACCTCCCTTTTTTTTGCCTCCATGGTAGAAGCATAACGCATGACATAGTCATCTTTACTGAAATAACTGAAAATAATTTTTGAGATTTGTGATGGTGGGACCATTTTTCCATCTTTACACTTAAGAACAACATCAACCCCCATCATATTTGTTTGGTCAAGAAGGAAGAAGCAAGATGGATAGTTAGTTTCATATTCATTGCGTTTAAGCTTTTCGTACACGCCAACAACTTGTTTTTCACCATTAAACTTAACTACTTTGTTAAGTGCTTTATCAATAGAACCAAATAATTTTTCTGCAACCAGAATGTCAATAACTATTTGAGGATTTGCTCCTTCGTAATCATTTTCCAACCAATGACCAGCCAATACCTTAATTCCTAAAACCTCCGCGAAATTCTCATCTGCTTCCCTAAGAACTGCGCTTACTTGTAAACTATCGTATTTTATATAACTTCTACTCATTGACCAGATATATGGGATAGAAAAGTAAGAATAGGAAACCTTTTTAACATCAGGAAGTGATTCTAAATCGATAAGCATGTTTTTTAATTTTTCCTTGTAGTCAACTCTTTGGCCATCCTTTTCCCTCAAATTTAAATAAAAGGTATCCTCAATATTGGCACCCACCCCTCCGGTATAAAGTTCATATTTTTCGATCAGATAGATAGAACTGATAAGCAATACAATAAACAGAATGAAAAGTTCGGAAATGATATATGCGTTCTTTTTTTTCTGATTCCAGATGATTTTGAAACTATGTTTGATCATAACTCACCTCCTTTCAATACCTCAACTGCTTGAAGCCGCGACATTTTAATGGCAGGAATAATACCCGACATGAGGCTTAATACCAGAGAAGTAAATAAACCTATAAAGAATATCCCAAAATTGATGTGAAACTGAATGTTTTCGTTATTTTCAAAAATACCGCTAAAGAGCATTTCGGCAAGAACATTTTTAAAAACATAAACAATGATCAACGTAAACAATAATCCAATTATGGCACCCAGAATTGTTAATAGCGTATTTTCATACAATATTTGTTTGATCAATTCGCCACGAGAAGCACCAAATGCTTTACGAACGCCAATCTCTTCCGAACGTTCATGAATTCGGATTAGCTGAATACTGATTAAGTTCAGGGCCGGAAGAAGCATCAATAAAAAAAGCTTACCCAAAATAGACATTATTTCATGCCTATCCCCGGCATATTCTGTAGGACTTACCCAGCCTTGCAAGTATGTACTAACCGGCCCGTAAGGTCCTCCAAAATATAAAGTATAGCCCTCTTGCAACAATGGGATAATTCTCAATCTTAAATTTTCAGTCTCGGCTTTAATTTCTTTTAAATTCTTGCCGGAACTAAGAAAGGTCACACCAAACTCACCGGTTTGCCTGATATCCCTGTTATATGCTTCAGTGAGCGTATAAGGTACAAATATATTGGCAAAAGACCGTTCACAATTACTGGGAACATTCTTTATAACCCCAATTACTTTATACATTTTCCCTGATATCTCCAACATTTGCCCAACCGCATTCTGATCCTGAAAAAATCTATTTTTTATTCTTGCATCAATCACTGCGACCCAGCTTGCATCTATAACTTCCTGCTGGTTAAAGGGCCTTCCTTCAATAAATTCAAAATCAAACACCTGCCACCACCCTGCATTTACTGATTTGACATTGAATTCTTCCACTCCATGATCACTAATATAGCTCCAGGGATTTTCGCAGGAAAATGCAATGGCTTTTGGGGTTTGCATTTTGATTAAATGATCCTCAATAATCGGAAGACTGACACCTCCAAATCTACTGTTTTTATCGCTGGTGATAAGTATGTTTTTAATGAATAGCATATTCTCATTATTCTTTTCGGGGCCACCGGGCCAGATTGCGCTCTCAATTTTAATAGCAGCAATGAGGATGATCATGATGGTGATACTCACTCCAAATAAATTTAAAAAAGTAAAAAATTTATTTTGCCTGATAATCTTAAAAAATTGGATAAAACTTGTTTTCCACATAATGCTATCTTTTTAGTTTACCTGACGACCGTCAAAAAAACGAATGATGCGATTTGTTTTGCTGGCCAGACTTTCATCGTGGGTTACCATTACAATCGTCATTTTACTTTCCTTATTTAACTGGTGAAGGATTTCCATAATTTCACCACCCATTTTTGAATCCAAATTTCCGGTTGGTTCATCGGCCAGAAGAATTTGCGGATTTCCTGCAATAGCACGGGCTATAGCTACCCGCTGGCATTGCCCACCCGATAATTCTGATGGGAAATGTATCATGCGATGAGATAAACCCACACGTTCAAGTGTTTCCTGAGCCAGCTTTTTTCTTTTGGAGGCTCCGATCTTTCGGTACAAAAGTGGCAGCTCCACATTATCCATAATATTTAATGAATTAATGAGGTGAAAGCGCTGAAAAATAAAACCCAATTTTTCGTTACGGAAGTGTGCAAGTTTTTTGTCATTTTGTCCGTTGATAAGGGTTTGATCGATACTAACCTGTCCTTCGGATGGTTTGTCGAGCAATCCGATAATATTTAGCAAAGTACTCTTGCCACATCCCGAAGGGCCCATTACAGAAACGAATTCTCCCTCTTTTACACCAATATTAACCTGATCAAGCGCGATGGTTTCGATGTTTCGGGTACGATAAATCTTTTGAATGTTTTCTAAATGTATCATATTAAATTTAGTTTATAATATTGTTTTGATTAACACTAACCAATGCAGTTTGAGTTATAAAATCATAAAGGGTGATCATACGAAGGCGATGATAATTTACCCAAAAATTACCCTGAATAGCTAACAGACTGCGACTGGCATAGTCTTTTTCATTTTGTGCCATGTTCAGTTCCAGGATGCTTAGATCACCTGCCAGATATCTTTTGTAGGCAATTTCATATCGCTCGGCCGAGATGTTTTTTGCTTTCGTTTCCACTTTGATATTTTCCTTCAACATTTCCACAATGTTGACCAAAGCAATAATTTCTTTTTCAAAATTGATCTGCTCCTGGAGAACCGTTGTTTGCTCCAATTCTTGCTTCATTTCAGCTTTTTTACGTGCAGCATGTGTTCTGCCCCAATCGATGATCGGAATGGAAAGTCCCACTTGCAAATTGGCATGCTGGTTTAAATTTTTTTGCCAGTCAGCAAGTTTATCAAAATTTGATCCATAGCCCATGGTGGCATAAACATCACCTGATATTCCTGTAGATCCTTTGGTTCTTGCTACTTCCTGATCAGCCTGGATTAGCCTTCTTTTAAAAGAGATACTTTCAGGATTATATTTAAGGGCATATTCGAAGGCCTGCGTTGTGGTAACGGTAAAATCAGGAATGAAATCAGGAACAATGGGTCCAAAATCGGTAATATCACTGAGCGAAAGATGGGTGAGCAGCAACAATGAAGAGTTTTCCATTTCAACTTTAGCAGCTTTTAAACTTTTTTGAGCATTCACCATCATTAGCTGTACCTGAAGAAGTTCATCCTTTGAAATCCGGCCGGTTTTAAATTTTTCTTCCGAAATACGATATAGTTCGGTATTGATCTCCATGTTGAAATTGGCCATGTTAAATTCATGACGATCAGATAAATTCCTGAAAAATAAATCCACTGCCTGAAACGCTGAAAGTTCCAGATCACGATCGTATTCCATTTGCGATTCTTGATAACGCATGGGTTCTATTCGTTTATCCCATTTAAGCTGACTGAACTTAAGAACAGGAAGCTGTAATCCCACTTCTAAAGGTTGGGAACTGTACGAATGGGTTTTATTTGAGAAATTATCAAAACGATACAAATATGAATTCATAAAAACCTGAGCCCCGAGAAAGGGCAAGGGCTGAAACAGTGAAATGCTGGCATTGGACGAATTTTGATTGATTGTTTTGATTTCAATGGTACCATCTTCCTGGCTTACCGGAGTTGTACCCATTGAAAAATTGGCAAGCTGGGTATTCAATCTTAACTGAGGACGTAAATTCGATTTATGGATCTGGAAATTCCAGTAAGCACTTTTCGACTCTACATAAGCTTTGCGGGAACTTAAATTCTTAGTCCGAGCAATTTGAACAATATCTTCCAACGACAATTCCACTTGTGCAAAAGCATTCATTGCCATAAGTCCAAAAATGACGAACCAAATTAACTGTAATCTTAGTTTTTGCATTTTAATGAATTGTATCGTTGATATTTTTGAATGAAGGAATTACTAATTACTACCGTTTCACCTTCAGCGATTCCTGAAATAACTTCAACAAAATTAAAGTTGGCACCTCCAAGTTTTACAATTCGTTTTTCAAGTCTATCGCCATTTTTAATAAACATTTCAGTATTTCCTAGTCCGAAATAATAATCTCCATTGGCAATTCTGATTGTATTAGGAATAACCGACAAGATCAGCCGGACTTCAACCTGTAATTTGGCCCTAAGTATAGGATGGGATGAATTGTTAAGGTGTACCGTATAGTTTATACTACCATCTGTAACCGAAGGTGATATGGCTGCGACCTGACCATTGAGCAAACTATCATTAATAAAAATCACCGCTTCCTGGCCTAAATAAATTTTATCAGCATAACGAGTTGAAATGCTGCCTTCGATTTTAAATCTACTCGCATCGGCAATGTGAGCAAGAGGCTGACCCTGACTAACATGCTGTCCGGGTTCCACCAAAATAGAAGTAATTACCCCATTAATTCTTGGTTGAACATAGGCTTTTTCAATTTGTTTAAGGATTTTTTCTCCTTCCTGCTTTTTCAGCAGCAATTCTATTTCCATCGATTCCAGATCAAGCTGTTGTAATTTTTTAAAGGATTCAAATTCGCTTAATTGGGTTTCTCTGTTTATACTTGCAAGTTGAAAATCGATGTTTGCCTGATTAACTTTTTGTTGTGAGCCCCCACCTACTGAAAAAAGATATTCTTCTTTCGTTAAAGCCGCTTTTAAATTTTCTATCCGAATACTGTCCATTTTCAAATTCGATTTAAGTTTCAATCGCTCTCTTTGCAACTCTTCACTGATTTTGTTGATACTATTTCGTTTGAGGGCAATCTCATGTTCGATGTTTTCTTTTTCGTTGAACAATACCTCCATATTAGGAATAAAAATGGTATCTCCGGGTTTAACAATATCTCCGGGAGCATGACATATTTCGAGAATTTCAGCAGAGATAGAAGCTGTAAGCAACTCCTGATAAAAGGGTTGAACGATGCCATTGGTTGTAAAGGAGTTTTCAACCGCTCCTTTATCGGCCATGCTAATCAATACATTTTGTAAGGATACTTTAGGTCGAACTGTGTTTAAGACTAATACAGATATTAATATTAAAACGAATAAAATGATGGATATTCTTATATAAAATCTTCTTCGTTTTTTATTCACGTATTCTTTTGATAACTCTCTGTCCATCTTTATGGTTTTTGAGTTGCAATTTGCAATTAGTAAGCCACTGATTGTAATACACTGTAGGTGTACGCTTTACATTAGATGGCGCGTAAAAATACTGCCCATTTCTGGGCAGCATGTTCATATATATACATACCAAACAAATTAATTTGTGGCTTTGGTAGAGCGGAAGGATACCATCTCATCTTGAAGGCTCACATGCTCATGATGTGTTTTTTGATTTTTGATTTACCTGATAACACCCTTCACATTTTTCTCGGAAACAGAAAAAGCGCCATAGCCGATTTGCCAATTAAATTCATCCGGGCATAACTTTAATCTTGAAATCATTCGGCTACTTGCACCTTTAACTTGTTTCATTATATTGCTGATACTGACTGATGATTTGATCATTATCAAAATATGAACATGATTTTCAGTTCCACCAATGGCAAATAACTTACACCCAGTTTTGGAAATCTCTCTTGATAAAATCTTGTAAATTAATTTCTCCGATTTGGGAATGATGAGATTCTCACGATATTTAACACCGAGAATTGCATGCACCCATATTTTAACAAGTGAATGTGACATTCAAATTAAATTTATGGGGAGAATTGTGATACTATCCCCCCAAACCACAACTTAAGTTGTGGTTTGGGGGGATAGATATTATTTATACTCTTGAGCTACGATTTCTTCTTTCAGTAATCGCAATCCATTCATGGCAATGGCTTCAAAATCATTTTTGCTGGGATACAAAGCTATAGGGGCAATTTTTCCAACCCGTCGGGTTACATTTTCAAGGAAGCGTTCACTATTAAAAATATTCCCGCTTAAAATGATCGCATCAACTTTTGCATCTAATACAGCATACATACCACCAATTTCTTTGGCAACCTGATAGGCACATGCATAAGAAATAAATATGGCGGTATCGTCACCCGACATGAGTCGTTGATCTATTTCAGATAAATTAGAAGTTCCAAGATAGGCAGCATATCCTCCTCCTCGTTGAACCAAGTCAAGCATTTCGCTTTCATTGTATTTCCCGCTGAAACATAAACGGATCAAATCACCGGTTGGCAAAGACCCTGCCCTTGTAATTCCAAATGGGCCATCTCCATCATACGATTGATTTACATCAATCACCTTGCCTTTTTTATGTGCACCTATCGAAATTCCTTTGGTTCCAACATAAACCACAATAAGATTTAAATCTTCGTATTGTTTGCTAATTGATTTGGCATATTTACGGGCAAAATGCTTATGACTCAGTGCATGAAATCTCGATTTCCGTTCAATCAGCGGATGTCCGCTCACTCGAGCTACTTCATCAAATTCATCCACAACAACAGGATCAGCCATGTATGCTTTGATACCCAGATCATCAGCAATCTCTTTCGAAACCAATCCACCCAAATTGATATGATGGTCACTTTTGCTGCCTTCAATTAAATCTTTAATCATCAATTCGTTGATTTCATAAATCCCTGATTTAACGGGCTTCATCATTCCCGATCTTGACATTAACAAATCAACTTTTTTGATGTCAATATCGTTCTCAAGCAACACCTCTAAAATGGCTTTTTTCCGAAATGTGAGCTGATCTTTTATCTCTTTAAAAGCATCCAGTTCAACATCTGTGTGCTTAATATTTTTAAGGAATGTCATTTCTGATCCATGATAAACAGCAATATATGTTGATTTTTCTTCAGGATAGATAACCAGGATTTTTTTTGGGTACATAATTTATGTTTTTAATCAGGTAATTTAAAGATGTTAAATTTACATATTTCTTCGATATTGTCCACCTACTTCAAATAAAGCTCCTGTAATTTGTCCAATCGAACAGTATTTACTTGCTTCCATTAATTGTTCGAAAACATTTTTGTTTCGAACTGCAGCCAATCTTAATTCCTGAAGATTTGCTTTTGATTCCTGCTCATAGGTTTTATGAAGCTGTTCCAGCATTTTAATCTGATATTCCTTTTCTTCAGGAGTCGCACGAATCACTTCTCCGGGAGTGATTGTCGGTGAACCTTTTGAAGATAAGAAAGTATTTACACCCATGATCGGCAATTTGCCATTATGCTTCAGGGTTTCGTAATACAATGACTCTTCCTGAATTTTGCTACGCTGGTACATGGTTTCCATCGCTCCCAATACTCCGCCTCTTTCGTTGATCCGGTCAAATTCAGCCATCACAGCCTCTTCAACCAAATCGGTCAATTCCTCAATAATAAACGAACCTTGCAATGGATTTTGGTTTGTTGCCAGGCCCAATTCATGATTAATGATTAACTGAATAGCCATCGCGCGTCTTACCGATTCCTCTGTTGGTGTGGTGATGGCTTCATCATAAGCATTGGTGTGCAAAGAATTACAATTATCGTAAATGGCATATAGCGCTTGAAGCGTTGTTCGAATATCATTAAAATCTATTTCCTGTGCATGCAAGGATCTGCCCGAGGTTTGAATATGGTATTTCAATTTCTGGGAACGATCGTTTGCACCATATTTTACCTTCATGGCCTTGGCCCAGATTAACCTTGCTACCCTTCCCAAAACTGAATATTCAGGATCAAGTCCATTGGAGAAGAAGAAAGATAAGTTTGGAGCAAAATGATCGATTTTCATCCCGCGTGAAGCATAATATTCAACATAGGTAAAACCATTGGCTAGAGTGAAAGCCAATTGAGATATTGGATTTGCCCCTGCTTCCGCGATATGATAACCTGAAATCGAGACTGAGTAAAAATTCTGGACTTTATGATTGATGAAGTATTCCTGTACATCACCCATCAATCGGAGTGAAAAATCAGTAGAATAAATACAGGTATTTTGTGCCTGATCTTCTTTTAAAATATCGGCCTGGATTGTTCCTCTTACCCTGCAAAGGGTATCCGCTTTAATTTTTTCATAGATCTCTTTCGCTAAAACCTGATCTCCGGTTACTCCCAGAAGCATCAATCCCAATCCGTCATTTCCTTTAGGCAACTTGCCCTGATATTTGGGACGTTTCGTACCACGTTCTTTGTACAATTTAGCAATTTTTGCTTCAATTTCAGCTTCAATGCCTTGCTCTTTGATATAGATTTCGCATTCCTGATCGATAGCAGCATTCATGAAGTACCCAACCATGGTAGGTGCCGGGCCATTTATTGTCATCGAAACCGAAGTCATTTCATCCGTTAAATGAAAGCCTGAATACAATTTTTTTGCATCATCCAGGCAGCAAATCGAAACTCCTGAATTCCCTATTTTTCCATAAATATCAGGTCTTCTATCGGGATCTTCCCCATAAAGTGTAACAGAGTCGAAAGCGGTAGAAAGCCTTTTTGCCGGCATTCCCAAGGATACGTAATGAAACCGACGATTGGTACGTTCAGGGCCACCTTCACCTGCAAACATGCGCGTTGGATCTTCACCCTGACGTTTAAACGGGAACACTCCGGAAGCAAATGGAAATTCACCCGGAATATTTTCTTTTAGGATCCATTTCAATACATCGCCCCATCCTTCGTATTTTGGCAATGAAATTTTAGGAATTTTAAGATGGGATAAGGATTCGGTCGAAGTCTCAACTTTAATGATCTTATTTCTGACTTTATAAGTATAAACAGGCTCATAAAATGCTTTTTTCTTCTCCGCCCATCCTTCAATTAGCAGTTTATTATGACCATCCAGATTGATCTCAATGGCTTTATAAGCATCTTCTAATTCGGAAATACCCAAAGTATTTTTACCAGGATCAAGCTCTTCGATGGCTTTTCGAATTACATACATCCTTTGCGCAATTAGCGATTGATCATTCGCCCAGGAATTATATTTTCTAACTGTTTCTGAAATCTCAGATAAATAACGGGTTCTATTTGGCGGAATGATAAAAACCTTTTCCGACATCTCATTTTCGGGATGCATTTTTGAATGATAATCAACGCCTGTTTTTTCTTTAATTTTCGCAATGATGGCTTGGTACAATTGATTAACCCCCGGATCATTAAATTGTGATGCAATGGTTCCATAAACTGGCATACTTTCAACATCTTCTTCCCAAAGTTGGTGATTGCGAGCATATTGTTTCTTCACATCCCGTATTGCATCCAGTGCGCCTCTTTTATCAAATTTATTTAAGGCGATGATATCTGCGAAATCAAGCATGTCGATTTTTTCGAGCTGGGTTGCGGCTCCATATTCAGGAGTCATCACATATAGCGATAAATCGCTGTGATCAATAATTTCTGTATCAGATTGTCCAATGCCGGAAGTTTCTAAAATGACCATATCAAACTTGGCAGCTTGGATGATACTTTCAGCATCTTTTACATATTTCGACATGGCCAAATTTGACTGACGTGTGGCCAGTGAACGCATATAAACCCTTGGATTAAAAATTGAATTCATCCTTATACGGTCACCTAGCAATGCTCCACCTGTTTTCCTTTTTGAGGGATCAACCGAAATAATGGCTATGGTTTTATCAGGCAAATCGGTTAAATATCTTCGCACGAACTCATCCACTAACGAAGATTTTCCTGCACCACCTGTTCCGGTAATTCCTAAAACAGGGGCTTTATCTTTAGCGGCAATTTCTCGTATTTTGTTAAGGGTATCTTCTATCTCTTCGGGATTATTTTCAGCTGCCGAAATAAGTTGTGCAATTGTTTTAGGGTCTTTTTCAGCCAGACTTTTTAAGTTGGCTTTTACCCCTTTGCCTGCTGCAAAATCGGATTGTTTCAACAAATCGTTGATCATCCCCTGTAAACCCATTGTTCTTCCATCGTCAGGCGAATAAATACGTGTAATTCCATAGTGATGCAATTCCTCAATTTCCTCCGGAAGGATCACCCCTCCGCCACCACCGAATATTTTTATGTGGTTTGAGGATCGTTCTTTCAGTAAATCAAACATGTATTTAAAAAACTCAAGATGCCCTCCCTGGTATGATGTAATGGCAATGGCCTGAACATCTTCCTGAATCGCACATTCCACAATTTCAAGAACCGAACGATTATGTCCCAGATGAATAACCTCAGCTCCACTCGACTGGATAATTCTTCGCATTACATTAATGGCAACATCATGTCCGTCGTACAATGATGCGGCCGTTACTATTCTTATATGATTTTGGGGTTTATAAATCTCTTGATTGAGCATATAATAGTCTTTATTTTAATAAATTGGCTTATGTGCAAATATAAGGTTTTCGACTGTAATTTAATGAATTTTTTAGTCTGA
>PHDM01000059.1:726-26374 GCA_002840985.1 Bacteroidetes bacterium HGW-Bacteroidetes-17 | reverse complement strand
GCGTGCAATATCACTTATTGAAGTCGAATGATAGCCTTTGTTCGCAAATAATTCTAGTGCAGCGGAAAGGATAAGCGACTTTTTATCAAGACGAATATGTTCAAATTGTTCAGGTGTTCGAGGAGTCATTTGTATAAATATTAATGATTGAACGGTCGGTCAAAAATACATGAATTAAACTATATTTGTCAAGTATTTTGTAATTATTTTTTAAAAAAACAGGGACGTTGTCCCGCCTTTTTGGCGGGACAACGTCCCTGTTGCTGACAGCTATTCTTCTAATAAATGCTTATTGATTTTTAAATCATCATAAACATATTGATGATAATTTTCGAAATCTTCTTTTGAGCCAAATATTTCAAAAACATCAGACCTGTTTAAGCTTGTTGGTTTATTGGATAATAAATAAGGATAAGAGCTAAACTGATACGTTTTAAAATTATCAGAAACTTCATGTTTTTGTGGATTGTAATGGATATAAAATAATAAACGCTTTAAATATTCCTCAGATGTAATCTCAATTCTTTTAAAGGGATGTAAAAATAAACTCCCAGATCGTTTTTCGCGAAAATTGATATAGTTAGTATAGGCTAAAATAAACTTCCTGAATTGATTGCTAAATTCGCCAACTTTACTCTGCGCATTTATCCGCAATAAAAAATGATAATGATTGGGGAGTAATGCAAAAGCGTATGTTTCGGAGACTCCAGCTAAATAATCTTTAAAATGTTTTAAGAATAAATTATAGTCTTCATTTCCAAAAAAAGTGTTTTTATAATTATGCCCTCGGTTATAAATATGATAAACTTTTTCGGGAAGAATTGGAGTTCTGTCTTTTTTTGTTGGCATAAGCAATGAGTGTTGCAGGGACATTGTCCCTCTTTGAGGGACGACGTCCCTGCTTTTGATTTTTATATTTTATACCAAAACTTGAAAAATGTACAGGGATATTGTACCGCAAAGTGGGACAACGTCCCTTGTTGATTTGTAAATCATTGTTTTATATCTATAAACGGCTATTTATTTGTCTGCTAAATTACTCAGTTTGTCGAGGAGAAGTATTTGTTTAACTTTTTTATTATTTTTGGCCTAAAATTAAAAAAAGCATATGGCTAAGCAAAAGGTTGTGTTGGTTGATAGGGAAGATAATACTTTGGGAGTAATGGGCAAAATGGAAGCACATGAATTAGGAGCTTTGCATCGTGCCTTTTCAATATTCGTATTTAACTCAAAAGGGGAGTTAATGATCCATCAACGCGCATTATCAAAGTATCATTCACCCGGATTATGGACCAACACCTGTTGTTCTCATCCCAGATTGGATGAAGAAGTGATGGATAATGCCCATCAACGACTTCAGGAAGAGATGGGATTTGATTGTGAATTAGAACCGGCTTTTACGTTCGTTTATAAATCAGATGTTGGCCAGGGACTGACTGAGCATGAGTTTGACCACGTTCTTGTAGGTCATTATGATGGTGACCCGAGTATAAATAAAAGTGAAGTAGAGGATTGGAAGTTTATGTCGATGAATGCATTAAGAGATGACATTGACCACCATCCCGCCAATTATACCGAATGGTTTAAAATTGCTTTTGAAAAAGTAGAAAATTATCTTCAGAAACGAAGTTTTAAGAAATAATATTTTTAAAATCGCTTCCACTGGGCTGCTGAAATACTTTTAATTCGAATTGTGGGATTACTGCAAGGATATGATCAAAAATATCTGCCTGAATTTCTTCATACTTAACCCATTCCTTAATCCTGCTAAAAATGTAAATCTCCATCGGAATACCATCAGTAGTTGGTTGAAGTTGACGGACCATAAATGTCATATCAGTATTAATCTCGGGTTTATGTCTTAAATAAACTTTAAGATAAGCCCTGAAAATACCCAGATTCGTCTGCCTTCTGCCATTTACTAAAATTGAATTGTCAATTTCATATTGTTTATTGTAGGCTTCAAGTTCCTCGTTTTTTTGCTCGATATAATCTCTGACGAAATCATATTTTTTAAACTTTGTCAGCATTTCTTCATCACAAAACTTCACACTACTCATATCAATGTTGATCGAACGTTTTATTCTTCGCCCGTCCGACTCTTCCATTCCGCGCCAATTCTGAAAATAATCGGTAACCAAGGCATAAGTTGGAATTGTGGTAATGGTTTTGTCCCAGTTTTGTACTTTAACGGTAGTCAGTGTTATATCGATAACATTTCCATCTGCACCAAATTTTGGCATCGAAATCCAATCGCCTAATCGAACCATGTCGTTTGAAGTAAGCTGGATTCCACCGACAAATCCCAAAATAGGATCTTTAAATACCAATAATAAAATGGCTGAAAAAGCACCAAATCCTGCAAGCCAGCTTATGCCATCTTTGCCAAGTAAAATTGAAATGAAAAAAGCGCCCCCGAGCACATAGATGATAATTTTCGATACTTGAATATAACCTTTAATGGGCCTAACTTTGGAAACTTCGAATGATTCATAAATCGTGTAAAGCGCATTTAGTATCCCATTTAATATCGACACTGTAATAATCAATGTTGAAATCTGGAATACAGCATGCAATATTTTAAGCGTCAGGGGATAATCTTCAAAAATAATTTTTGAATAAAAATTAATAATAAGAAGTGGGATCAAATATGCAAACCTGATGAATACCCTTTTATCTACCAATGCATCATCCCATTTAAATTGATTTCTTTTAATGTGATGATGAACGCTGCTCTTTATAAACTGCTTAATAATGATGAATAAAGCCAGACTAAGTAAAATGAGTACAATAAATTCAAAATAACTTGTTAGGTCGTTGGCGATCTTACTTGTTAAGCCTATCTGCTCAAGCCACGACTTAAACATATTAGAATACCGTTCAAACATTATGGGTAAATTTATTTTAAATGCTTTTTAATTTCAGTGAGATATTTATCCCGCAAAAATAAGCATTCGCCCAGACATACGTTAGTGTCATAGATCCTAATTACATCTTTTAACCCGTTTTTTCGATAAAATGTACCTAACGCAACGTCGAAATTGTTATTTTCAATATTATGCTTCAAATCCATTGTTATTTTTTCAAAAACATCCCAATCCAATTTTACAGGGACCTCAAAATATCCCATTTCCGGAGTTGCTCTATCCATATAAATTCCATCATCCACTTCATCGAGAATAAAAAACTTTTTAATACGCATTAATCCTTCATAAGGATTAATATTTCTGCCCTTCATGAAAATAATTCCTTGTTCCTTGTAAAGTGAAATTAATTCCGGGATCATGGCGTAGTTATCAATATCTTTAATTCGAATGCAAGGCTCGATTTGATTGAAAACGTTTATGGTTCCGGGCGAGGCATCAAATTTCGAAGAGAATTTCTCTCTAACCCTTACTGTTTTTCGAATGACTTCTTCATCAGTTTCCTTTGATTTCATCATCAGGAAAATTGATTTAGGATTTGTTTGATCAGGAATCGTTGTGCCGTGATAACCAGGGAACGGATATAGTGATTCTAATACCAAATCATCGTGATGTATGGACACAACAGTTTCTTTTTTCTTAATAGTCCCAATGGTTTCAATAATGTGTTTAGGTTGCATAGTTGTAGGGTTGTTTACTTAGTAATGAAATCATTTATTAATAGCTAATATAAATAAATTTTTAAACCAATGAAAATCAATTTCGGTATTTCTCTACTTTTTTAGTAAAATAAAAAAATGTTCTCTATCCCAACGAGGTTTAATCGAATTATTAGAAACTTCAAAGGTTTTAAAATTGAAATAAGGGTTGAACAACAATTTGTATTCCTCCGGAGTTCCTCCATAAGGTGGTGAATCATTCCCGAATTCATGATTAAAAACCAAGCCAACAAGTTTTCCATTAGCATTCAGTAAATCGTGCATTTTACGAGCATAGGCTTCTCTCATGCTGCGAGGCAGTGAAGTGAGAAATGTTTGTTCAATAATGAGATCGTATTGTTTATCATGTTTGAAAAAATCTTCAACTAAAATTTGAGTATCCGGAAAATTGGAAACCCTCGCTTTAAATTTTGAAATTGCATTTTCTGCATAATCCAACACGAAAGTGTTGTGAAATCCAAGATTATATAAATATTCAGCCTCGTAGGCATGTCCTGCTCCGGGGATGAGTATTTTTATTGATTTATCAGTGAGTTGGTCGATATAGTTTTTGATGGGGGTAGAAGGATATCCGATATCCCAACCATATTTATTTAGCTCGTATTGAAGATTCCAATATGCTTTATCTAATTTCATCTGTTAACCTCCGACACGCTTAGTTTTATATCCCATATCACTCAATAATTTAATCATCAGGTCGCGTTTATCTCCTTGAATTAAAATTTCGCCATCTTTGACTGATCCACCCGTTCCACATTTCGTTTTTAATATTTTTCCCAATGCTTCCAAATCTGCTGTTTTGCCAATGAACCCTCTGACAATGCTGACTGTTTTTCCACCCCGGTGCTTTTTCTCAAATTCAATTTTCAGCAACTGTTGTGAGGGAGGCAGAGTCTCTATTTCCTCCGTTGTGTTATTTAAATAATCGAAATGAGGATTGGTTGAATAAACAACACCTTCGATATTTTTCTTTTTCGCCATGGATATAATTTGTTTAAACGCGAAGTTAAGGAATTAGTATATTTATTGAAAGTGGCACTATTTGAACTTTAATTTCTTTCAATGGTTCATGAAATTCACCATCAATATTGATTAACGATTTATCGCCACAAACAATGCTCGTGTTTTTTGAAAGGAATTTTTTATAGTATTTGCTCTTATCGATCCTTTTTGTGAGGAGATAGTAGGCTGTGATCGGAAGCGCGAAAAAGGAAGGTTTTTGCAAAATGCAGATATCAAGAAAACCATCGTCGATCACTGCTTGAGGAGCTAAACAAATATCATATCCAAATTGGTTTGAATTTGAAAAACAAATCAACATTGCATTTGCACTAAAATCTTCAATGTCTGTAGATATTTGATATTTAACCGGTTTATAAGAAAAATAATGTTTGACGGTTAATACAAAATAGGGCCAAAAACCACGTGTACGACTCACCGCGAAATGCTTGGCTACCAATGCGTCAAAACCGGTTCCGGCAATACTCAGGTAGGGGATGCCGTTCAGGATGGCACTGTCGATTAATTTCGAATTGCCTTTCACGATTAAAGCAAGGGCCTGTTCGAACTTAAGCGGTATTTTTAGATGCCGGGCAAGGCCATTACCTGAACCCAAAGGGATGATCCCCAATTTTACATCAGTTTTTAAAAGTGCGCTAAAAGCTTCATTAATCGATCCATCACCTCCTACCACAACGATGGTTTTAAACCCTTCGGCAACACCAGCTATGGCTAGGCTTTTTAAATGCCCGGCATAAGCTGAAAATGAAATTTTAAATTCAATATTATGTGCCGTGAGGATGGATGCTATTATCTTTTCAAAATTTTTCGGCAAACCATGCCCGGCTTTACCATTGATTAAAAAAAGAATTGAATTTTCAGGCATTTTTTAAATTTTGTGATAAATAGGTCGCTATCCTTTAGGATAAGCAAATGTAGGAATTATTCAATTTATGCTGATTTCCACTAAGTTCTTTTTATTTTATAATTTAGCATAGAAAGTAAAGATCATTTAATTCGGTGCGAAAGACATTAATAAAATATTGGGGCTATTCTTCATTCCGACCAATGCAGGAAGAAATCATTCAATCTGTGTTGGATGGAAAGGATACACTTGCCTTATTGCCGACCGGAGGTGGAAAGTCTATCTGTTTTCAGGTGCCGGGGATCATGATGGAGGGTGTATGCCTGGTTGTTACCCCTTTGATTGCACTCATGAAAGATCAGATTGAAAATTTAAAACAGCGGGGGATCAGTGCCTATGCAATTTTTTCGGGGATGCATCAGAATGAAGTGAGTTTAGCCTTTAACGCTTGTATTTATAACAGAAGCAAGTTTTTATATGTTTCGCCTGAGCGACTTGAATCCCCTGTTTTTATTGAGAATATAAAAAAAATAAAAATTAATTTACTGGTGGTGGATGAGGCTCATTGTGTTTCGCAATGGGGCTATGATTTCCGCCCGCCTTATCTTCGTATTCCTGAAATTAAACTTTATCTGCCAAAGGTCCCAACGCTTGCCTTAACTGCAACTGCAACCCCGGATGTGGTTGACGATATTCAGGACAAACTAAAATTTAAACAAAAAAATGAGTTTAAGGTAAGTTTTAACCGCCCAAACCTGACTTATTCTGTTTTTCATGAAGAGGATAAATTAAGCCGATTATTAAAGGTGTATTCCAGGATTAAAGGATCAGGGATTATTTATGTTCGAAACCGAAGAAAAACAAAAGAAATTGCTGATTTCCTCAACCTGAATCACATTAAGGCCGATTATTATCATGCAGGATTGGATATCAAGAGCAGATCGCAGAAACAAAATAAGTGGAAGAAGAGCAAGGATAGTGTGATGGTTGCAACCAATGCATTTGGGATGGGGATTGATAAACCCGATGTCAGGTTTGTAGCACATCTCGATTTGCCCGACAATTTAGAATCCTATTTTCAGGAGGCCGGCAGGGCCGGAAGGGACGAGAAAGAAGCATATTCTTTCATTTTGGTTGAAAATGCAGATCTCATTAACCTGAAAAAGAATTTTGCTTTAGCCTTCCCTCCAATCAACATGATCAAGGATGTATATCAGGCTCTGGGGAATTACACTCAACTGGCTGTCGGAAGCGGAAAAGAAGCGGCATTTGATTTTGAGTTGGTCGATTTTTGTGAGCGGTTTAAATTTCAACCGCTCATTGTTTTCAATGCTTTAAAATTCCTTGAAAAGGAATCGTATGTACTCTTAAGCGATGGGTTCGACAGTCAGGCAAAAATCAGGTTTGTCGTTAACCGTGAAAATCTTTATAAATTTCAGGTAGAGAATTCATTTTACGATTTATTTATTAAACTATTGCTTCGCTCTTATTCAGGTTTATTTCAGGATTTCGTAAATATCAGCGAGATCGAACTGGCCAAAAGGGCATCTGTTGATGAGCAAACCGTGGTGAAATATTTAAAACGCCTGGCACAATATGAAATTCTTGATTATATCCCGCAAAAGAGTAAACCTCAACTTATTTTTCTAAAAGAGAGAATTGATACAAACCGTCTTTTCATTTCCAAGGAAAATTACAGCAGTTTGAAAAAAGCTGCTAACCATCGTTTAAATAAGGTGATTTCATATATTGAAACGAATAATAAATGCAGAAGTCAGCAACTCTTAGGTTATTTCGGGGAGAGGGATTCGGAAAGGTGCGGTAATTGTGATGTGTGTATGAAGCGGAATCGTGTGAAATTGAGCAATGCCGAATTCGAACAAATTTTAGGGCAAATAAAACCGATGCTGCTCACAAAAGCTTGTTTTCTGCAGGAAATTATTGACCATCTCGAATTGTTTAATGAAAATGATGTGATCGGGGTGGTACGCTGGCTTCAGGATAACGGGAATGTTGAAGTGAACGAAAAAAACCAGTTAAGTTGGAGAAAGCAGCTCGGTCTGAATTTTTAATATTTTTCCAGTTTTTATTAGAGCAAAACCAAACGAATTACCTATTTGGAGCAAATGTATGTGTCAAAAAGTGAAGCATTAAGAGAGAGAAAAAAATGGTAAACAAAGACTAGCAAAAAGTTAGCCATTTTTTTTGCTTTTAATAGAGACTAAAATAAGGTATGCTTTTTCATTGTTATATCTATTAGTGACAATGCCTTACGATTTTTCAACCACCTAATGTTAATAATATTTTTATTCCGTCCGGGGTTTCTACCGTATATTTGTCCTTAATATATGATTAAATAATAAGCATTTAAAATAGAGAATAATATATAGGTTTTCAACATTTTATTAACATATGATTTATTAAGGATATTAAGCATTAACTTTATAGCATAAAAAAGGACCACATTTAAATGCAGTCCTTAGTTCTTTGCCTACTGAAACCGAGCCATTAGATTCATAGTTGAGTGTCCAAAGCTCAACTAC
Source organism: Bacteroidetes bacterium HGW-Bacteroidetes-17 (assembly GCA_002840985.1). Lineage (GTDB taxonomy): Bacteria > Bacteroidota > Bacteroidia > Bacteroidales. The sequence goes on along the minus strand of PHDM01000059.1, from coordinate 18,324 downwards.
TAACGGTAGCGGTGGATGTATTTATCGGCTTCCAAAACCGATAGTTTGTTAGATCAGCGTCTAACATATTAGGAGAGGTGTTCATTGCACTTCTCCTTTTTGTTTTATGTCCTACAAATATAAGACATGTTTGTTGACTCAACAAACATTATTAAATAAATTATTTAATAAAATTACAAACTATTCCTTTTTTAACTGTTAATATCGTGTCGCTCAGTGTTAGATAATATACATTAATAAGTTTATATATCCAGCCTTTTTAGTGCATTCAGAGTGTTCAGAGATTTACCACAGTACTGTTTCAAAACTACCGTGGTGGCTTACGTTTAGTGATAGATGACATCTCGATTTATTATTTACTTAAATAAGTCTTCCTTTTTAGGTTTTGTTTTAAACTCATTTATTTTATCTAAAGTAATTTTAGATAAAAAATCATCAATTTCATTAACATTTGAGAAGACAATAAGGCCACTATCAGTTTCCATGAATTGATTGTCAGATGCAGTCATTTTACCAGTACCCACAATTAATACATATTTAAGCCCAGATTCAAGGCTTATAACGGAAAAAGTAAAACTCAAACTAATTGAATAATCAAACTTCCATTTAGAGCCATATAGAAAATAACCTTTAATATTTTTAGCATTAACTTCGATTTCTTTTCTTAATTCTTTTACATTATTTTCTTTAGCGACCTTTGTCCATTCAATGTATTTAGCTTTGGCAGCATTTAATGCTTCGATAAATGATTCATAATTTTTATTAGTTATTATAATTCCCAATGATTTAGTCGAAGCATCGGTAGAATACATATCAGTATATAAAGAAAAGTCATCTTTTTTAGTAGTATCAATTGCGATATCTATTGTATATTCCTTTCCATCTTTTAAATACTCCATTGTGTATGTCTCAAAAGGTTTTTGAGAAAAAGATGTTAAACTTAAAAATACGAGAGCGATTAAGGTTAAATAAGATTTTTTCATAATTACGTTTTTTATTAGGTTTTTATTTCATAATTAGGGAGTACTGTAAATATAAAAATTATTTTTAGATTGCTTAAATATTAATTATTTTTTTGGTGTAATTTATTAATTTCATCTCGTGCATTTAGAACACTTCTAACGATACTTGGATTTAGTTAATGGTTTATATTATCGAAGCATGAAAGTTAGCGAAACATCACCAGACGTATCTTAGATATTAATATCTTTATCACAGTACTGTTTCAAAACTACCGTGAGTGAAAATCTTTTGGAGGTGATATCGGTGAGTAAAGAAAAGCTATCATTTCAGTAGACTTCTTGGTAATATTATTTTTTTACCTTTATAATAAACTTTGATTAATGTCATACGATTTTATAACAAATACAGGCGACCTCTTAGAAAGCCATTTTCGTTTTGAAAGATATGAAGATGGTAAGATAGCCTTAAAGTTTATAGATAATTACTTCCAAAAGAACAAAAGACTTTTAGTGATGTTTAGATATTTTAAACTTAAACCTTTTGGTATTGAACCTAATGTTTTTAATAATTATATAAACAAAGATGGTGAGATAATCTTAGGTGTTAGAATATTTACAGGTGTACAATTAGAAAGAGAATTCAGAATGCCATCTGATTTTGAAGGTGTATTAGTTACTTTTAATAATGGTGCACGGATATTACATGAAGATATTTTAGTTTTTGATACATCTGAAGAAGTTATCAAAGACAATATGAATCTTCAAGAAGAGAGGTTTTTAGAGAAAACAGAACTAAGAAGAGAACCTATATCACAAGAGGTACAAGATAGGGTTTGGAATAGAGATGGTGGTAGATGTGTAAAATGTGGAAGTTGTGAGAAGTTAGAGTTTGATCATATCATACCTTTTTCTAAAGGTGGCTCAAATACATATCGTAATATTCAATTACTATGTGAGGAATGTAATAGAAAAAAATCAAATAAGATTGGTTAAGCAATGATCTGTTTGAATAAGGAATTTGATAATTTTTATTTGTTTTAAAGATTGTATATGTTATGATGGGCTCAATGATACTCGACTTGAGATAGGCATGTTATTATAGCCTAAGTTCCTCCATTTTTTCTTATTTTGAGTCTAATAAGCGAACGAGTTTTGAGATTTTTCAGGGTCATAGGTTTTTCAAATAAAATAGCACTCAATATAAAGTAGTTTGAATGTAGTCTTGTTTGTATTCTGATGGAGGTATTAGAAATTATGAGAGAACCATTTTAACTTAACATTAAAATTTCTATTGCAAATGGTGTTGAATTATTAAATATTTCATGAAATTAGAAAAACAATTTTTTTTGTCGGAAAACGTGGTTGAAATCGCCAGAGATTTAATCGGAAAGTATTTGTTTGTGAATAATGATGGTGTTGTTTGTGGAGGTTATATTACCGAAACGGAAGCTTATGCCGGAGCAACAGATAAGGCTTCTCATGCCTACCAAAACCGAAGGACGAACAGGACTGAGGTGATGTTTAAGAAGGGAGGAAGAACTTATGTTTACTTATGCTATGGAATGCATGCATTGTTGAATTTTGTGACTGCTGAAGAAAATGTTCCGCATGCGGTTTTAATCAGGGGATTTTGGCCAACGCATGGGATTGATACAATTTTATCGCGATTAGGTAAACAATTTGCAAAACCATCGTTTTTTAATGGTCCCGGAAAGCTGACGAAAGCATTAGGTATTAAACCCACCCATAATGATTTGGATTTGCAGCGAGATCAAATCTGGATCGAAGATTTAGGATTAAAAATATTGAATAATAAAATTGAGGTTGGCCCGAGGATTGGAGTCGGGTATGCCGGAACCGACGCTTTATTGCCTTACAGGTTTGTGTTGAAACCATAAAAAAAGGACCTTGATTTTCAAGGTCCTTTTTTTAGCAGTTCAATGCAATTAAACTTTTTGAGAAAGTTCGTTGCCTGGTTTGAATTTTACTACTTTTTTTGCTGCTATATTAATTTCTTTACCAGTTTGTGGGTTTCTGCCTTTACGGGCAGCTCTTTTTGATACAGAAAAAGATCCGAATCCTACTAATGCAACTCGGTCGCCTGCTTTTAAAGCACCAGATGTAGCGTTAATGAATGAGTCAAGAGCTCTTTTTGCGTCAGCTTTTGTCAGGTTTGATTCTGAAGCCATAGCTTCAATTAATTCTGCTTTGTTCATTTTTCAATTGTTTTAATTAATAATAATATTATCGAAGAACTTGCAAATATATAAGATAAACTAAATAAATCAAGTAAAATGCGCTAAAACCCTTGAAAATGTTAATAAAACCGAGCATTTGTTAATAACTATGGGCAAATGATGGCCAAAAGCTCAAACTTTCTGTAAGTGTTGGTATTGCTAGCTATTGGGCAATCCATCCCTCTTTTATTGAAAAGCCCCTTAAAAATTCTTCAATTTTCATCCTTTTTTTACCCGAAAGTTGTACTTCTCTTAGCAAAATCATGCCTTCAGCGCAGGCGATTTCCATTTTGCTTTTTCCATCGCATCTAATTTTGCCAATTTCAATTTGATGATCGGTATTTATCATTTCAGCTTTAAATATTTTTAGTTGAACGGCATCCATTTCTTCCGATTTTATCATGGTATAAGCGGTAGGATAAGGACTAAGTCCATTAATCAGGTTTAAAATGTTTTTTGCAGGCTTCTCCCAGTTGATGCGTGTGTATTCTTTAAAGATTTTTGGAGCCGTTTTTAGCAATTTAATTTCTTCCTTTTTGAGGGTTTGTTCTGTTAGTGTAAATTCTCCTGAAATAATCGCATTCACGGTTTTAAGCACCAGACTCGCTCCATCCATCATCAGGGTGTCGTGCAATTCACCGGCGGTTTCGTTTTTCTGAATTTTCACCTTCTCCTGAAAGATGATGCTTCCGGTATCGATGTCTTTATTCAAAAAGAATGTGCTCACACCTGTTTCAGTTTCACCATTAATAATTGCCCAATTGATTGGTGCAGCACCTCTGTAGTTTGGCAGAAGGGAAGCGTGCAAGTTAAAGGTTCCGAGTTTTGGCATGGCCCAAACACGCTCAGGAAGCATTCTAAAAGCTACTACAACTTGTAAATCAGCATTTAGTTTTTTAAGATCGTTGATGAATTCAGGATCTTTTAAATTGGTGGGTTGTAAAATTGGGATAGAATTCGCAAGGGCATAGGCTTTTATGGCAGATTCTGATAGCATTCTTCCTCGACCGGACGGTTTATCAGGTGCTGTAATTACCGCACTAACATCAAATCCATTCTTTATAAGGATATCAAGAGAAGGAACGGCGAATTCCGGTGTCCCCATAAAAATGATCCTTGTCTTATTCATGTTTTATTTTTTTTAAAGATAAAAAAAACCCCGCTATTGCGAGGTTCCTGATATCGATATGTTGAAATTTTATTTTGCCAGGCCTTGTGCCCTGGCAATGTCCTTTTCAATATTTCTGGCTTCCATGCTCAGTTTGTACTCATTCAAGATCCTTTCGTAGGTAACAGCGGCTTTTGAATATTCCTGCTGAATTTCGTAAGCCCTTCCGGCTTTTAAAAGAAAGATAGGAGAAGTGAAAGAGTTATTATCTTTTTCAGCTGCTTCAAGGTAGTAAGTTGAGGCTTTTTTGTAATCTTTCAATTCGAGGTAAGCATCACCAATTGCACCGGTGGCCATTGCTGCGATCACTTTATCTTTAATGGAATAAGATTTCAAATAATCAATGGCATTTTCAAATTCGCCCTTTTTAAGTAAACAGATACCAGCATAATAATTGGCTAGTTTAGCTGGTTTTGATGAACCGTATTGATCAATAATGTCAAGGAATCCCAGATAATTACCATCTCCGTTCAGCGCCAAATCAAGTGAATCCTTAGCAAAATACATTTCTGCCATAAACATTTGAGAACGCGCTTCTTTTTCCATCGGAGTTACGTAGAATTTTTGATATCCAAAATATCCTAAAACTACGATAATAATCACTCCTATAACAATTGATAACGTCTTCTGATTGTTTTCGATGAAATGTTCGCTTCTACTTAATGCTTCTTCTACAGCAACAATTTTATCTTCTGTTTTATTAACGTTTTTTGCCATTTTTTAATGTTTTGAAGTGCAAAAGTAAATTATTTTGTTGATATTTTAAATTCTGATTTAAAATAATTCAATCAATTCAATTTATAATTCCTGAATAGGTGACCGTATTTAATTTGAAATCTTCTTGGATTTGCTAATTTTGAAGAATAGCAAATGTTAGACTTTTGATGAATCGGGTAAAGTTTATTTCTACTCGACTTTTGAATGAGAAAAATATTTGTTTTTTGTAATTATTAGATTGAAAGAAGAATATGGATATCAAAACTCAACAGGCCTTATTTGATTTCATGGCACAGTTTTTAACTGAGGATAAAAAAGAAAAATTTGACAGGATCATCAATGAAAGAACCCGCCATTTAACGGTTGTATTAGAGGATATATATCAATCGCACAATATAAGTGCAGTTTTAAGAACCTGTGATTGTTATGGGATACAGGATGTTCATGTAATTGAAAATCAAAACAAATATAATCTATGCAAAGAGGTGGAATTAGGATCATCAAAGTGGTTAAATTTAAAAAGATACAATAATAACCCCCACAATACTTTGGATGCTTTCAATCAACTGAGAGAACAAGGTTATCGGATCGTCGCCACAAGCCCGCACAAAAATGATCAGGTTTTGGATGAGTTGAAGGTGGATGAAAAAATTGCACTGGTTTTTGGAAATGAATTAAGTGGCCTTTCACGAATTGCAATGGATCATGCAGATGAGTTTGTTAAAATTCCATTGTACGGTTTTACCGAGAGTTTTAATATATCGGTTTCTGCAGCGATATTTATTACCAAATTAATTGATAAAATAAGAAAATCAGAGGTTTCGTGGGAGTTAAGCGAACCCGAAAAACTGGAGGTATTGCTTAGTTGGACAAGAAATGTTTTGAGGAATCCTGTGGTTGTGGAAAAGGAGTTTTTTAAAAAGAATTGTTAAATCGATGAATATTACTTTTTTAGCTTTAATTTTTTGCTTAACTTTACGATTCTATAAATAAATGATAAGATGGGAAAAGGAGATAAAAAGTCGAAAAGAGGCAAAATTATTTTAGGTAGTCACGGTGTGAGAAGACCTAAAGTAAAAAAGAATGCTTTTATAAAAGTAGAAAAACCTGTAAAAGCTGAAGTAAAAGCAAAGAGCGAGACTAAAGAGGAAGTGATCGTTAAAGCTGAACCCAAAAAGGTTCATGCTAAAAAAGCAGAAGCGGCTCCTAAACCAGATTTAAAAAAGAAATCCACTCCCTAAAAGTAGATAAATACCCTGAAACGAGGAAGGCTAAGACTATAGATAGATTAACAGGATGAATTTCACGGATAAATAGCAAGAAATTATAAATTTCTTGCTATTTTTTTATAAAGATTCCCCCGCTCTTCAAAATTTTTAAAGGCATTATAGCTTGCTGCTGCAGGGGATAACAGGCAGATTTTTCCTTTAGCAGTTGTGGTAAGTACATGCACGAATGCTTCTTCCAACGAGTTGGATTCAAAAACATATTTGTCTGAAGGCTTAAATTTGTTAAGAATGGATTTCATTCTTATTCCAGCCGGCCCCATGAAAATGAAGTTTTTAACATCCGAACCAACTAAAAATTGGATAAGGTGATCGTAATTAATGCCGCGGTCAAAGCCGCCCAGGATCAAAGTATCCGTATCTGTTAAGCTTTTTACCGCCTCAATGGTGGCTTCCGGGATGGTAGAAATAGAATCATTGTAAAAATGAATCCCCTTAAAAAACCCAACATATTCAAGGCGATGTTCAAGACTGTGAAAACTTTTTATTCCATTTATGATCTGAATTGGACTTAGTCCGACTTCCGTACAGGCCAGAATCGAGGCCATGATATTGTATTGATTGTGTTTCCCTAACAGATTTTTAATTTCATTTGTTTTTATAATCGGGGTGGGGGTATCGTTTTTGATGAGGTAAATGATCTCATTTTGAACAAAACATTGAGTGTCTAAATTAGGGTTTAACGAAAATCCCAGTATTTTTGATTTCAAAGTTTTTGGTAAATAATTTAAAAGATCGGGTTGGTCATTGTTAATGATCAGAAAATCATCCTGCTCTTGAAATTCAGCTATTTTGGTTTTGCTTTTGATGTATCGGTCAAAGCTTCCAAAATGATCCAGATGTTCCTCGAAAATATTCAGGAGAATACCGATGTGTGGCGAAACAGTGACTGATTCAAGTTGATGCCCTGAAAGTTCATAAACGATAATGGTTTCAGGTTTGATATTTTGGGTTGCCGAAAATGCAGGAATCCCAATATTACCAACAAACATACAATCACGGCCCGCTTCTTTTAAAATGTGATAAATCAGACTTGAAGTTGTGCTTTTGCCTTTAGTACCTGTAATTCCAATTGTTTGGGGTGAATAGGCTTCCAAAAAAACTTGTGTTTGAGAACTGAGAATAGTTACTGGATTAAGTGTAATATTTTGGAGACTGATACCCGGGGATTTAAATATGAGATTATGTTTGAAGATTTCATCAAGGTATGATTTGCCCAAAATAATATTGACACATTGATCAGATGCACCAACCTTTTTTGCTTCCGGATGGGTTTCATTACCATCAGCTATTGTTAGTGGCGTTTCCGGGAAAAACGATCTAATTAATTGATAGGTTGATTGACCTTCCCGACCAAAACCTAAAATCAAAATCTTCTTTTCGTTTAGAAGCGTTCTAAGTTTTTCAATCATTTCAGTTTTGATTTAAGGATTGAAAAAAATGAGGAACTTAAGAAATGTTCAGAATTTATCTCGGTCAATAATTTATTTGTATTCAGATTTTTGTTTGAAGCAAAAGCAGCTGTTTTTAAATAATACTCCAAAAGAAACGGCAATTTTGATTCTTGATGTTTTGCAGTAGTTAAGACAAGTGCGGCATTTACATCATCGAGGGTACCGACACATTCGAAGGGCTTCGTGGTGCCAATTCCTATCAACTCTTCAAAAATTGGTAACAAGGCTTTATCAGCTAAAAGATTTTTGCCGAATATTAAATGTAATTCGGTTTCGGTTAAGAAAGGGCTGAGGATGATATTCGTGAATAAGCATTTTGGGCATTTCCCGCACCATTCATCTTTTTTACTCCCTACATTGCAGCTCCTGAAAACAGGAAAATATTTTGAGAATTTTGAAAACAATGCTGCAATTTGAAGTTCGTTTAATGGTCGTAAAAAGCTAAAATAGTTAAGATCGCGAGAAATATATTTTCTGACATAATTGCGAAAATCCGATTCAAATTCATAAGATTTTGAATATTGATGATTTACGTTCGAGCCTGCTATTGTTGATTCATTGGCGCTTGATTCATTGGACAAAGCGATATGTTTATACCCATTTATAACAGCAGCAAGTAAACTAGTAAAAGCTAAAAGAGCTGAGAAGGGAGTGTGGCCGTTCAAATATCCCTGACCATTCAGTTCAAGTAATTTCGGGTCAATACCGCGTTTAATTTCAATAGTTTCGGATGGATCAAAACCGGCTGTTTGTATGGTTCGTTCCTGTGCTGCAGTCATATTCAATACCAATGGAGATAATTCCATATTGCTACTCTTAAGCAGTTCCATACTAACTATTGAGTCTTTTCCGCCTCCTATTGGAACAAGAACTTTGTCGGTTAAATCAAAATTTTGAACTGAAAGCAGATCTTCGGAAATTGATTTTATTTCAACAAATGAGTTGAAATCTGTCAATATTTCATTCAAGTGAAAAAATTCGCCCAAGCCTTCAAAATATAATTTCTTCCACCATAATACCTGTTCTGAATTAATTATATGGGGCTTAATTAATATTAGTGGGCTGCATGTAGCCTTCCAATAACTTAATAATTCAATCATACCGATGTGAAATACGAGGTTTCGTAAATCGATTTCGGATAAACTATTCCTCAGATTGATGTCTCTTATCGGGAAAGTCAGTTTGGGGTAAAAATGAATTTTGTCACTTACAGAAAATTCAAATTCAATTTTCAATACATTTGAATAGCTGCTAACACTGTAGTTTTCAAACACAAAGCATGGGTACTCCTTGCGGAGTTTTGTAAAGGTTTGGTTATTGTTAGCGTGTTTCACTTATAAATGGTATTGTTTTTGATACACTTCTCTTGTTTGAAAAATTAATTGTAAAAGTAATCATTTGATCTTAATTTATATAAATTTAGACCATGCGAAAATTAGGTGATATTCTGTCCATTAAAACGAATAATATTGAGCCGGGCAAAGGCAAAATTTTGATTTCAGAACCTTTTCTGGGTGACTATTATTTTAAACGATCGGTGGTTTTGCTTGCCGATCACAATGAGGAAGGATCATTTGGCCTGATTCTTAATAAACCTCTCGATATAAAGCTTGGCGAAGTAGTTCATGATTTCCCGAATTTTGAAGCAGTGGTTTATTTGGGAGGGCCTGTCGAAAGTGATAATTTGTTTTTTATCCATACGATGGGAGATCAAATTGAAGGAAGCTTCGAGATTTTAAATGGATTGTATTGGGGAGGCAAAATGGAGGTTGTCAAAGAAATGATGCTTCTGAAAAAGATTAATCCGGCTCAAATCCGATTTTATATCGGTTATTCAGGATGGTCGCCAAATCAATTGAAAGAGGAACTGGAACGAAATGCATGGGTCGTTTCTCGTACCAATACTAAGCTCCTAATGAAAACAAATGCCGATCAGCTTTGGGAAACAGCCTTACATCGGTTGGGGGGCGATTATTCTTTCTGGCCAAAATTCCCCATTGACCCAATGCAAAATTAAATCAGATTAATCATCTTTAGGATTCTTATTTAAAGCTGTTGTAAAGGACTCTTTTTATGGTCAGATTGGGCTTCTGCCAGAGGCGGATAAATGTAGAAATCTTGTTTCAATTCATAATCGGACATCTCGACTCGTTTCGACGATGCTCAACGGACATCTCGATGTGACAATTTATATTTATTTTGGCTTTCTTGACAGCCCTTATAATATTATTTATTTCGGAAAAATTTCGTTGATAAAACGCATGAAAAACCCTGGATTAATAAGTATCGTATAAATAATCCCGAATATACTTCCCCAGAAATGGGCATTATGCCCGATATGATCTTTTGCTTTTCGGGCCATGATTGCAGAATAGATCAAATAAGCCAATCCAAATAGTGCAGCAGGAATTCCGATCGGAATAAAGAACAAATAAATAGATGCTCCCGGGTGCAAAATAATGCTGGCGAAAACCACTGATGCCACAGCACCAGAGGCTCCCACCGAATTATAACTAATATTGTCTTTTTGTTTAAAGAAATCGAAAATGGATGAGAAAAAGATCCCCCCTACATACAGAAGTATAAAATAATAAGCTCCTTTATACCCAAAATAATAGCTGAAAAAAGTAAGCACTACATCACTGAACATCCATAAAACGTACATGTTGACAATAAGATGCATCCAATCAACATGCACGAAGGCATGGGTGAAAAAACGATAACCCTGACGATGATGTTTAATATCGTAAGCATTGAACTTCAGTTTGTCGAAAATGTGCTGATCATTCAGGGCAACGATTGAAATTACGGCAGTGACGAGTATGATGAGCAGACTGATCATTTATTTTGTACCTGTGTGAAATCAATTTCAGATCCGAGCACACTGTGTGGAATTAAATACACTGCAATAAGTGCGGCGGTCGCGATTAAAACCCAGGTGCGATGTTTCTTGTCCTTCATGGTTTTAAACATGGCAATTACCCAAAAAACAAAAGCTACAAGGGTTTTATTGTCGGTTAAATCATGCCCAAATGGCCATCCGGTCCACAAGGCATCAAAAGCATATTTTTGTACAATCGGTCCCAGAATCAAGCCACCCAGAAAAAACAAAATAACAGTGTATTGCGTAAATTTAAAGATGTTGTCGCGACGATAATAAGCTTCAATGCCTGCACGAATTGAAAACACCATGGCCAAAAACATCAATAATATATGTGGATATAAAATATATTTTGGAACAATTCCGGTAAACCTTAAAATCACTGGTTCTTCTCTTACAGTTACAGATGTGTTGTCATTGCTAAGAATAATATTCGGAACTTCGCTCCATTCATCATGGCTCTTAAATCTTCTGAATTTAAAAATTCCATTAATGTTTTGGTCCTCAACTTCAACTTCAATCTTGGCATCTCCTTCATTTCCCCACGAACGAAGGAGTTTATATTTTACTGTTTCACCAGCAATCTCAACTTTCCCACGAGATGGATGGGTAGGTCCTGTGAGTCTCTGATAAACAACAAAAACCATCATAAAAATTACGGAGAATGTCCAGAGTAAAAATGATTTCAATTTAGGATTCATCTTATTTAGTTTTAATTAGTGATTATTTGAAATGATTGTTTTATTATCACAAAATCCATATTCCATTTGCAAAGTAACATGATTTATTTGATAATTTTTATGTAATAAAGATTCTATATTTTTAATAATTTGCTCACATTCACTGATTTTTAGGTCTTTGGCTAAATTTATATGCGCTTCAAAATGTGTTTCTTTATCGCTTAAACTCCAAACATGAACGTGATGAATGTCTTCAACATGCTCAATCTGTTGAATCTCTTGGGTCAAATTAAGAATGTCAATTCCTTTAGGTGCCGACTGCATTAGAATATTATAGGTTTCCAATATGATGGATATTGTTTCTTTAATGATATAAAGACTAATCAGTACCGTAATTAAAGGATCAATCCAGTGTATTTGGAAGTAGTAAATTAAAACACCTCCAATGATTACCGCAACTGACGAAAAGGTATCTCCGATTAAATGTAAATAGGCACTCTTGATATTCAGATTGTCTTTAGCGTGTCCTTTTAATAAAAAAACACCCAAAAAGTTTGCAACTAAACCAACGGTTGCAACAATCATCATGGGCAAGCTTTTAATTTCTTCGGGTGTCAAAAACCTTTGATAAGCCTCGTATAGGAGAAAAATGCAAATGGCCAATAGGGTGGCAGCATTAAAAAGTGCAGCCAAAATTTGTATCCGCTGATAGCCAAAAGTTTTACGAAAATTTGGATCTTTTTTGCTGACTTTTAATGCTATATAAGCAATCAGCATGGCAAATCCATCGCTGAAGTTATGAAGCGCATCGGAAATGAGCGATAAACTATTTGAAAAAATACCTCCGGCAATTTCTACAAAGGAGATAAGAAAGTTCAATAAAACCGTGATGAAAAGATTTTTACCTTCCTTTATTTCATGCTTATGTGAATGATCGTGCCCCATTAATTTCCGATGGTTTTAGCGTTATTAATGGCGTGATAAAAAGCCTCATGAATTTCGGTACGGATATTTAAATCCATGATTTTTGAATTTGCTGCATCGGGATATACTCGGTTTGATAAAAACACGTAAACAAGTCCGTTTTGTGGGTCGGCCCAGGCATAAGTTCCAGTAAACCCTGAATGTCCAAAACTTTCGGGTGATGCACTGAAGCATACTGCACCACCATCAACATATTCTAGTAAGGGTTTGTCGAATCCCAAACCACGACGATTTTCATTAAGCGGGAATTGGCATTTGGTGAAATCATTTACGGTTTGTTTCGTAAAATATTGATGTCCGCCGTACGATCCATTTTGTATTAGCATTTGCATAATAACGGCAAGATCTGTGGCATTGGAAAACAACCCGGCATGCCCGGAAACACCACCAAGCATTGCAGCTCCCGGATCATGAACGTCCCCATGAACTAACTGGTGCCTGAACACGGTATCCAATTCAGTTGGGATGATCCTGCTAAGAGCATATTTTCTTCTTGGTAAAAACGAAATATTTGATAATCCAAGTGGCTTGTAAAAATGCTCATCCACATATTGATTCATGGATTGATTATTGATGCTTTCGATTGCTGCCGCCAATAAATAAAACCCAAGGTCACTGTATTTATAATCATTTTTTTCCCTTAAAGGGGAAAGTAAAATACTGTCGACGATATGATATTTATAATCATCCCTGATGTAAATATTTTCGGCAACGCGAATAGGATAAAGCTCTGAAATACTAGTATGATAAATTGATGTGTCTAATTTATTTTCGGTCAATGTACTTTGAAAATAGGGAATCCAGGCTTGAAATTGGGCCTGATGTGTCAATAAATCGCGAAGAACAATATTGCCTTTATTTGATTTTTTTAAATAAGGCAGGTATTCTGAGAGTTTTCGGTCAATATCAATCTGTCCAGTTTCTTGCATCTTCATTACAGAAATAGTAGTAGCGGCAATTTTAGTAATAGAGGCTATGTCGTAAAGGTCTGTCAGTTTAACAGGAATTGTTCCGGAATAAGTTTGATTGCCAAATGCTTTATTGTAAAATACAACTCCGTCTTTTAACGCGATTATTTGACAACCGGGATAAGCCTTCTTGCCAATCCCCGACAAGGCAATAGAATCAACCTTATTCAAATAATAATTATTTATTTTTAATTCTTCCGGTCTTCCGAATTTTATGCGATTTGCAAGGGTTTCAGTTCCTGTATTGATTGGGAAAAACGGACTCACGGTGACCGGTAATTTACCTTTGGCAGCAATACCGCCAAAAATCAATTGAGCCGATAAATCGTAAGTAAACTCGTTATCTTCATAAGAAATGAGAATCGATCTGAAACGGTCATCATTCTTGAACAATGAAAGTGCATAAGGGTTGGCAAATAAATCCAGAATAATATTTTCCCTTTTTAATAAACTATCAACAAACGTAAAGGTTGACGGGCTTATACCAAATTTATTAGCTGGGTAAATACCCGTATTCTGGATGGCAACAATCACAAGGTTGAACGGTTCAAGTTCTGATAAAATGTCGTGTTGTTCTTCAAGGCTCGATTCTTTGTTCAAATAAAAGTGCTTTATCGGAGCATAGTCATTTAAACGTTCCTGAAATTTTGTTGAAGCCCCAATGCCTATAGCAATGCTTGCAATTTTTAAAGTATCAAGCCTTTTTAAAGGAAGTAAGGAATCTGTATTTTTTACTAAAGTCAGTGCACTTTCATAAAGTTCTTGGTTAAGGTAGTTAGCATCTGCGTTATTTATATCTTCCAGTATATAATTTGGATTTATCGGATATGGATTATTCAATCCCGCTTTGAATTTGTAGGCTAATATTTTTTTACAACTTTCCTCAATACGGCTCTCAGGAATCTCTCCATCTTCCACGGCTTTTTTTATTTTTTTTATGGCCTTTGGCACATCCTGTGGAAGTAAAAGGATGTCATTTCCTGCTTCCAGTGCTTTTTGTTCAATAATTCCGGGTTTGAAATATTTTGTAACCCCACTCATATCCAAAGCATCCGTCACAACCAATCCCTTAAATCCGAGTTCATCCCTGAGCAGTTTGGTTACCACATTTTGAGATAGCGTTGAAGCGGTATTTTCCGCTTTTTCATAGGCCGGAATGTAGAGGTGGGCAATCATGATTCCGCCCAAGTCGTTTTTAAAAAGTTCTTTAAATGGGTATAATTCAATACTGTCCAAACGTTCTCTGCTATGATTGATAATAGGTAGGCTTGCATGAGAATCAGTATCGGTGTCACCATGACCAGGGAAATGTTTAGCCGTAGCGACAATCCCAAAATCCTGTAATCCTTTCATGTACATGAGCCCTTTTCGGGTAACGTTATATTTGTCTTCTCCAAAGGATCGCATATTGATAACGGGATTGTTGGGATTGATGTTAATATCCAATACCGGTGCGAAATTCATTTGAATTCCTAGTCGTCGGCATTGTCTTGCAACTTCTGTTCCCATTTTGTAGATCAGGCTGTCTTTTTGAATGGCTCCCAAAGTCATTTGGTACGGGAATTTTATAAATTCATTCAGGCGCATGGCGACACCCCATTCAGCATCCATAGAGATAAAAAGTGGTGTTTGAGCGATTGATTGCCACTGGTTTGTTTGTTCTATTTGCTTTAAAGCATCATACTTGAAAAAAGTAACACCGCCTATATTGTAATCTTTAATGTATTTTTCAATATTTTCATCATAAGCTTTTCCTGCTTCATTGGCCCTGACGATGATGAGTTGACCAATTTTTTGTTCCAAACTTAATGACTGATAAACCGAATCGACCCAATGTTTTTCTATTAAATTTAGTGAGTCAGATAGTGCTAAAACCTTTGATAAAGAAGGGATTGTCAATATGATAATTAATAAAAATGTAAAGCAAAACTTTCTCATGAATAGAAATTATTTAGAAAGTTTAAAAATAGAAATAATTTTGAGACCTTAAATTGAAATATGAACATTAATTTCAAAAACAGGCATTCAAACTTTAGTCGAAAGAAATTCTCGAAGCTCTGCTTCGGGATGTCCTCATATTCTCCCCTGAATAGGGGAGATGTCAGTCGAATGACTAATAGAGGGGTAAAATAATAAAAATTCGTTTATCTGCTTTTAAACAAATAAAGGTGACAGAATTTTCCATGATTCAATCATGGCGATAGTCAACTTTATGAATTCTTTTATTTAATATTTATTCTATTTTACTAACAATTGTTAGTCTCTAAAATTTAAAAACTTACTTTTGCAAAAAAATAACGTATGTCAGATATTGAAAATTTACAACAGATTGCAAGTCAGGTTAGAAGAGACATCGTCAGGATGGTTCATGGTGTGAAATCTGGTCATCCTGGAGGTTCGCTGGGTTGTGCTGATTTTCTCACGGCCTTGTATTTTAAAATCATGGATCATGATCCGAAGAATTTTAAAATGAATGGTAAAAATGAAGATGTTTTTATCTTGTCAAATGGCCATATTTCGCCTGTTTTCTATAGTGTTTTAGCGCGAAATGGGTATTTTGAAATCAGCGAATTGGGAACATTTCGAAAGCTTCATACACGATTGCAAGGACATCCATCTGTTGCTGAAAATACACCAGGAATCAGGGTTGCATCAGGTTCTTTGGGCCAGGGACTGTCAGTATCCATTGGAATTGCTGAAGCCAAAGAATTGGATAATGACGATAAACTGGTTTATGTATTGATGGGTGATGGCGAATTAGAAGAAGGACAGGTTTGGGAAGCAGCCATGTATGCAGCAGCTAAAAAGGTGGATAATCTGATTGCCGTTGTTGATTTAAACGGTAAACAAATTGATGGACCAACCGAAGACGTATTATCCTTAGGTGATTTGAAAGCAAAGTGGTTGGCATTTGGTTGGGAAGTGTTGGAAATGGATGGAAATAATGTGAATGCTATTTTAAGAACCATGAAAGAAGCTAAAGACAAAACCCGTATGGGGAAACCCGTAATGGTTTTAATGAAAACAGAAATGGGAATGGGTGTGGATTTTATGATGGGAACCCATAAATGGCATGGCAATGCTCCAAATGACGAGCAATTGAAAAATGCACTTTCTCAGTTAACAGAAACATTGGGAGATTATTAGAAAGAAAATGTGTTAAGGTGTTAAAGTGGTTAAGTGTTAATGTTATTAGAGTCAACCTTTTATATTCTTAAGAACTTAAACACACAAACACGTAAACACACAAACACATAAACACTCAAATACGCAAACAGCAAACACATCAATTATAAGTACAAGTCAAAAATGAAAGATATCAAAGTAATAGATCACAGAGATACCCGCTCAGGTTTTGGAGCCGGATTGCACGAACTAGGTAAAACCAATCAGAATGTGGTTGCTTTATGTGCTGATTTAATCGGATCCTTAAAAATGGATGCTTTTGTGAAGGATTTCCCGGAACGTTTTTTCCAAATCGGGATCGCTGAAGCAAACATGATTGGCATAGCTGCCGGATTAGCTATTGGTGGTAAAATTCCGTTTACCGGTACCTTTGCAAATTTTTCTACTGGCAGGGTATATGATCAAATCAGACAAGCCGTTGCCTATTCAAATAAAAACGTAAAAATTTGTGCTTCTCATGCCGGGGTGACTTTAGGTGAAGATGGAGCTACTCATCAGATTCTTGAGGATATTGGATTGATGAAAATGTTGCCGAATTTAACGGTAATCAATCCTTGCGATTATAATCAAACCAAAGCCGCAACAATCGCAATCGCAGATCATGAAGGGCCGGTTTACTTGCGTTTTGGACGTCCAAGTGTTCCTAACTTCACAGCGGTAGATCAAAAGTTTGAAATTGGTAAAGCACTGATGATAAATGAGGGAGTAGATGTCAGTATTTTCGCAACCGGGCATTTGGTTTGGCAAGCGATCGAGGCAGGTCATCAACTTGCTGCAATGGGAATTGATGCTGAGATTATCAATATACATACCATTAAGCCAATAGATGAAGAAGCTGTCCTGAAATCTGTTTCAAAAACTAAATGCGTTGTTTCTGCAGAAGAACATATGCGAAATGGGGGTTTGGGTGATAGTATAGCACAATTATTGGCCCGAAAATTACCAACTCCAATGGAAATGGTTGCTGTAAATGATCAGTTTGGACAAAGTGGTACACCGGATGAATTGTTAACAGCCTATGGCCTGGATGCTGAACATATCATCAAAGCTGTTCAGGCAGTTTTGATTCGGAAAT
>PHDM01000059.1:0-720 GCA_002840985.1 Bacteroidetes bacterium HGW-Bacteroidetes-17 | reverse complement strand
TCAGGTTCTTGATGTTTACTTCATCTTCATCATTAATTGATATTTCCAAGTTTGAATGAGTTTTATATAAGAGAAGGATTTGGAAGTGTATTTGTGAAAATTACCCCCTTTCTTTATACTGACATTTCCCGTTTTTCATAACTTCGTTACGAATTAAGGATTATTTATGCGCATTTACTTGATTGGTTATATGGGAAGTGGTAAAACCACTGTCGGAAAAAAACTTGCTCGTTTGCTTGATTATCAATTTATTGATCTGGACGAGGTTTTTGAAGAGAAGTATCATATAAAGATTGCAGATTTTTTTGAAAAATATGATGAACATGCATTCAGGGAAATTGAATCAAATTTGATTAAGGAAACCGAGCAAATCGATCATGTCGTGATCTCAACGGGGGGTGGGGCACCTTGTTTTAACGATAATCTTTCCCTGATGAAAAGTATGGGACTGGCGGTTTATCTTCAAATGGGTATACCAACCTTGGTGAATCGTTTATCGAATGCAAAACGGGTTCGCCCCTTGCTTAAAGATATGAATGATGAAGAATTAACCTACTTCATCACAAAACAATTAAATGAGCGCGATACCTTTTATAAAGAAGCGCAAATTATTATTAATGGCGAAAATTGCGAAGTTGAAACTTTGGTTCAATCCATCAAATTACATCCGCTTTTCAAGTAAAACAACATTTTCAACATGATGGGTATGCGGAAACATAT
>PHDM01000058.1 GCA_002840985.1 Bacteroidetes bacterium HGW-Bacteroidetes-17 | reverse complement strand
TCATTACTCGAAAGATTTCCACTGATCGCTTTTGATCTCATTTCTGTCAGATTGTTTAATATTTTTTTCTCGTGAATCGCATATTGTTTAACTGATGTTACAATATTCGGAATTAGGTCGTAACGTTTTTTGAGTTGAACATCCATGCCTCCGAATGCATTGTCAACCTCGTTTCTGGCTCGAATCAGGCTGTTGTACATGCCAATAATAATAAGTAGTACCAGCGCAATGGCAATAATAATGATAATTGTTGGATTCATAGTTTTAATGGTTTTTAGTGATGGATACTAAATTGAAGATGAAAGAATCTTCATCCCTGGTGATTGATGCTTTTATCTCGAAGGCCTTCAAATTTCTTGCATTTAAAAGGATAACGTAAATATACAAATTTTGCTAAATTGACAATATGTGTACTAATTATATCTAGATGGTTTTATTCGCAAATTATTTGTCACAAATTACTAATTTTGTAATCCCAAAAAAAATGGAATATGTTTGAAGGATTATCAGAAAAACTTGAGCGCTCGTTTAAATTATTAAAAGGGCAGGGATATATTACAGAAATTAACATTGCAGAAACCCTGAAAGAAGTGCGTAAAGCATTACTCGATGCGGATGTTAGCTATAAAATTGCCAAACAATTTACCGAAGAAGTTAAACAAAGGGCCCTTGGCCTAAATGTGTTGACTGCAGTTTCTCCAGGACAACTAATGGTTAAGGTTGTTCATGATGAACTAACACGCCTGATGGGTTCCGAGAAAGTTGATCTGAATGAAAAGGGAAATCCTGCCATCGTTTTAATTGCCGGTTTGCAAGGTTCCGGTAAAACTACTTTTTCGGCTAAACTGGCCAACTACCTTAAAACTAAAAAAGGGAAGAAACTATTACTGGTTGCTTGCGACGTTTATCGTCCTGCAGCTATTAAACAATTGCAGGTTTTAGGCGAACAGATCGGGGTTGAAGTATTTACTGAAATTGATAATAACAACCCTGTTAAAATAGCCAAGCATGCAATCAGTTATGCAAAAGATAAAGGCCTGAATTATGTAATCGTTGACACGGCTGGTCGATTGGCGATTGATGATGAGATGATGAACGAAATTTCGTCAATCAAAAAAACCATCAATCCTCATGAAACCTTGTTTGTGGTTGACTCCATGACAGGTCAGGATGCAGTGAATACAGCCAAAACTTTTAATGATCGATTGGATTACGAAGGTGTTGTTTTAACAAAATTAGATGGCGATACTCGTGGTGGAGCTGCATTAACAATTCGATCTGTAGTCAATAAGCCGATCAAGTTTGTTGGAATTGGCGAGAAAATGGAAGCCATCGATATTTTCCACCCAAGCAGGATGGCAGATCGTATTCTGGGGATGGGCGACATTGTTTCATTGGTTGAAAAAGCTCAGGAACAATACGATGTTGAAGAAGCTAAAATCCTGCAACGAAAAATTGCCAAGAATCAGTTCAATTTTAACGATTTTCTTTCCCAGATCAAGCAAATCAAAAAAATGGGTAACGTAAAGGATTTGATGGGAATGATACCGGGAATGAGCAAAGCATTAAAAGACACTGAAATTGATGATGACGCCTTCAAAGGAATTGAAGCTATTATCTATTCGATGACACCTCAGGAACGCGAAGACCCGAAATTATTGAATGGTACACGCAAAAAACGAGTGGCCATGGGCAGCGGGACAGATATTCAGGAAGTGAACCGATTGATTAAACAATTTGGGGAAACAAGCAAAATGATGAAAATGATGACGGGTGGCAAAGGCAAAAATATGATGAATTTGATGCGGAACGCAGGGAGAAGATAGTTATGAATGTTGAGAGGATGAACAACCCATAGCTTATAACTCATTTCACTTCTTATCTGGCAGAATGAAAACAAATGGAATGGTGAGCAGTGCCAGAAAAGCAAAAATTTTAAATGTGAGATCCATACCAATCCAATCACTCATAAGTCCAATTAACAATACTGTCATAGCACCACTTCCAAAACTGAGGGAAATATAAATACCATTGACAAATGATGAATGGACGGGATCAATTTCTTGTACATAGGCTAATAAAACAGGATTTGAGATAAACATGGCAAAACCACTTAGTAGCAGTAGCACAATCATGCTGATCCCTGAAGAATAAACAAATAGGATCATAAATAAAGGTGCTGAAATTGAAGAAATTAGCAACATTTTTTTTCTTCCGATGCGGTCAGAAACTGAACCACCGAAGAGAGTCCCGAAAACTCCTGCAATTTCAAGTATAGAAAGAGAAATTCCGGCAAACCATAAGCTTTCTGCCTTTATATCGGTCAGGTAAACAGGAAGAAAACTCGTGAGTGCAGATTTCATGCATTGACTGAAAAATGAATAGCCAAATAGAATGATAAAAATTGGTAAAAGTTTAATGAATGTTTTTTTAATTCCGGTTTCGGTCACATGAAGATAATCTAAGCGTTTGACCCTATCTATTTTCCTGATCTTTAAATAAATAATAATTGAAGCGGCCAATGAAAAAGGGATTAGTTTATAAGTTCCTTCGAGGCCCCAGAGTGAAACTGCTCCAATGATAATTAATGGCCCAATAGCTGCTGCTATTTCTCCACCAATCATGTAAAAACTCATTCCTTTCCCAATTCTGTTTCCTGAAACGTCTTTAACCAAAGCGGGTGCCGGTACATGGAAAAAAACAGCACTTAAACCCATCACGAACAAAAGAATCGCCAGTACAGTATAATTTGGCGCAACTCCAAGTAAACTCATTATTACGCTTGTGATAAAAGGAGTAGCTATTACAAAATACCTTACAGGTGCTTTATCCGCAATTACCCCAATGATTGGACTCATTAAAGAACCAAATTGCTGAAAGATACTGAGCAAACCTGCCATTGAGTATGAAATACCTAGCTTCTCTATCAACAATGGCAAAAGTGGAGCCAGGAATGATGAGTAAACATCATGAACCAGGTGAGAAAATGAAATTGAAATGACTTTACCTGTTTGGAACCTTTTTGAATCGATTCCTGAAATTTCTTTGTTCAACTACTTTTAATCTGATATGATCGACAAAAGTAGCATTAAAGTATAAATGAATATTAAAAAATTATAATCTTATCGAGGAAATGACCGTTTTTTTATAAAATAAAACAAGCTAAAATAAGATAGAATTACATATTGGGAATATTCTTCAAATCGAATGAAAAAGTGGAGAGTTTATTTAATACCCTACATAATCCAATACAAGTCGATTGCTAAATGTTTCCTTAAACAAATAATATTTATCTGACTTTCTGAATATTATGTATGTCGGCGACTGAATTTTACTTTCAATAAACCCTAAGTTTAACAACTCCTGTCTCTGATAAAGTCTCCCCTTTTCTATATTGATCGAAATCATGTATTAAATTTAGTGGCGCTAATATACTGTTTTAATCAGTATTAGCAAAATAATATCTCATTATAAATAGATGAATATTTATTATGGTCCAGTAATATTTCGTAAAGTTAAGTTGGGAATATGTTATGGTTGATCAAATAAATCTTTAAAAGTGTCGAGAAAAACGCAATTTGAGTATTAATCCGTAATAATTTAGTTATTTTGCATTAAATATAATCAATCTTTAAGTTATACTGTTTTGAAAAATTGGAATTTATCAATCAATTGGTTAAGACTGCGATGGCATTTGCTTTTCTGGATTGCAGTTCTGTTGTATCATACCTTTTATCGTGGAAGATTTGATGATCCATCGATGCTTATTCCTCGATTGATTGGTTATTTAGCTTCTCTACCCTTTGACATGATAGCCACATATTTTTCATTGTATTTTTTAATGCCGAAATTTTTGTTAAAACAAAAATATTTCAAATTTTTTCTTTACTTTATATTAACCACGATTCCAATATTATATTGTGAGTATTTGATCTACTATTATGTTCAGTTACCAATGCGTGTTTCACCGGATGAAATAGCTGCTTTTAATTTTTTCAATAGATTTACAATATTATCTCTCTTTTTCTCAGTTTATTCAGTGACAATTTCAGCCATAGCAATAAAATTGCTTAAGGAATGGTATGCATCACAACGTGAAAAATCAGAATTACAAAATCAATCCTTAATTAGTGAATTGGCACTTTTAAGATCTCAAATTAATCCGCATTTTTTATTCAATACCTTAAATAATATTGATTCTTTAATTGAGCACAATCCTGATCGAGCCTCCAGTTCCATCATTAAGCTTTCGGGAATTATGCGATATATGTTGTATGATTCGAATGCAGATTATGTTCCACTTGAAAAAGAACTGGATTACATCAAAAGTTTTATTGATCTTCAACAATTACGAATGAAAAACCCTGGTCATACAAAGTTAAAGATAGAAGGTGATTTCGTAGGCAAATTGATCCCCCCAATGCTTTTTGTACCTTTTGTAGAGAATGCGTACAAACATGGTAGTAAACAGAAAAGTAAGCCCGGAATTTTAATCAATGTTGAAATTAAAGAAAATACCATTACTTTTGAAGTCATTAATTCGTGCATCAAAGATGCAGTAGTATCGAAAGACAAGACAGGAGGTATTGGATTGCAAAATATCAAGCGCCGGTTGGAATTGTTATATAAGGACAAGCATGAATTAAATATCATAAATGATGATGAAAAATATCATGTGATTTTAAAACTTATAAGTTGATGATAATTAATTGTATTACAATTGATGATGAGCCTCTGGCTCTTGAGAAATTGAAAGGCTATATTGATAAAATTCAATATTTAAATTTATTGGCATCATTTGATAATGGGGCTGATTCATTGGATTATCTTAAAAAGAATCGCGTTGATTTGATATTTTTAGATATCCAAATGGATGATTTTACGGGCATTCAGTTGCTTGAAGCATTAAAAATAAAACCTAAAGTTATCCTAACTACAGCTTACGACCAGTATGCTATTAAAGGTTATGAACTTGAGGTAAGCGATTATCTTTTAAAACCAATCAGCTTTGATCGATTCATAAAATCAGTTGAAAAAGTATACGCTATTCTGGAGAAAGAATCAGGAAGCACGATTCGTTTGCAGGAATCAGAAATGCATACGGATAAAAAAGGGAATTTTATTTTTGTAAAATCGGATTATAAATTACAAAAGGTAAACTTTAAAGATATTCTTTATATCGAAGGGATGAAAGATTATCTGAGAATTGTAACTCCTGAAAAACGCCTCATGGTACTTCAGAATTTTAAAAGGATGGAAGATATCCTTCCAGAAAATAAATTTATCAGGGTACATAAATCGTATATAATATCCATTGAAAAAATAGATAGTATTGGAAAGAAAAGCTTGAAAGTTGGTGAAATGATTATTCCAATCGGGGAAAGTTACAAGAAAGCATTTTTCGATTTTCTGGAGGAACACAATTTGTTATAAAAAAAGGAGGAAAATTTTCCTCCTTTTTTATGAAATCGAATTTCCGTTTATTTCTTTCGGATGACGATATCGCCATTGAAATTCTTAAATGAGTATTCAGGGCCACCGCCGTTTATCTTACCATAAACCCATTCGTCAACAGAAACCTTGTAAACGCCCTTTTTATTTGTTTCGTTGTTTACTTTTCTTTCTTTATTAAGCTCAACATCAAAATCGGTAAGTATATCACCTCGATCGCATTTAATTTTTAAATTGGCTTTGATACTTGCGGGGAAACTAATGTCGATATTTCCGTTTAGTGATGAAAATGCCATGGGAGAATCAGGTGTTACCTTGTCGAAAGTAATGATGATATCTTCATTTATTGTTGATGCAGATACTAAACCGCTTACTTTATTCATTGTTATCGGGCCATTTATATTATTGGCACTGATTTCACCATTTACATTTTCAACTTTAATCTCACCTTCATTAACCGTACTTAATTCAAGGGAAAAATTGTAAGGAACTTTAACTTCAAAATTAATACCTTCATGGCTCAGCCCACTTGAAATCTCAATCCTGTTATCTTTTTCTTCAGCCTCGATGCTCATGGATGAAGCATTGATTTTTTTCATGCCATTTTTGGTTTCACTAATTTTAGTCATACCACTTTTTGAATATGCAACCACAATCACTTCTTTTCCATCATATCCGGTTACGTTTATGCTGCAGTTGATCCCACCAAGTTCTAAAAAACCCGGTTTGTCTGGATTGGACAAAGGAATGACCAATTGTTGTTTTTGTGTTTCCTGTCCGATTACACCCAGCATCATGATGCTAAGCAATGTAATGAGTACTATTCTGAGCTTTTTCATCTTATTTTATTTTTTAAATTATTTCGTTGTTAGATACATGTTCCCGTTTAGGGTATTAAAACTGAATTTTGTTTCGCCCCCACCAATACTAAATGATTTGATATCACTTAGTTTGTATTTGGTTGAACCCGATCGTTTGCTTTCGGATTTTTTTAATTCAGCAGGCAAAAAAGTGATATCCTCGTAATCTGTATAAAAACTCCCGTTCATTGATCTATACTGAATTTTAGCTGAAAGATTTTTGAGGCATGATACCTCTATTTTACCATTGATGGTGCTGAATTCGGCATAAGAATCTGGATTTTTAATGAAATTGACATCTAAATCTCCATTTACGGTTTTAGCATCAATATTTCCTGAATGGTCAACGATGGTCAGCGGTCCATTCACATTGCGAACATCCAGAGTACAGGTTAATCCTTTGATGTAAATATCTCCATTATTTACAGTGCTGACATGAACATAGTCGACATTTTCAGGGATCTTAACAATAATATCCATGTTGAATTTATAATCCCTACTGTTATAGCCTCGATGATCGTAGCAATCATAATTTAACCTGAGTTTTTCTTCGTCGAAAATAGCGCATGGATTATCCAAATAAATAAATAATCCTTTTGCGTATTCATACACCTCAAGTTTAATTTCAGATTTTCCTTTATCGAGTCCTTCCTGATTTTTGGAAGAGATCGTTTTAGTGGCTTCCAATAGAAGAGTGGTTCCGTTATAAGTTTCAACCTTTACCGATCCGAATAGGTTTTGAATGTGAACCTCCGAATAATTATCGGTCCTGGGAATCGTATAACTTTCTTTTATTTTCTCACTACTTTCTTGTGCTTTCAGCGATACGCAGAAAAGTAAAGATATAGAGGTGAGTATAATTGCTGTTTTTACATTTTTCATTTTCTTAAATTAATTTAGTGATACCTTCTCTGCTTCGGTCCTTAACTGCTTGATGTACATCATTGCTGCTAATCAAACGCTCGAATATTGGGATGGCTGCTTTATCATTGATTGCAACCAAGCCATCGACCAGTGTTAACTGAACCAGTGGAGAATTTTGTTTAAAAACCGATTCTTTTAGCCCGGTCCTAACCTGATCTAAATTTGCAAAGGCAAGCAAGGCTTCCACGGCAGCCATGCGGACGTTTACATCCGAATCCTTATTCAGGGCTTCTAAAAGTGATCCAATGATTTTTTCGTTATCAACGGGTGAAGTACTGATCATCTTCATAGCTTGTAAGCGCTCACTCGCCATGGGTTGATCAAGCATGCTAAACATTACCAGTTCTTTCATTTGTTGGATCTCTGTATTCATCTGGCTCATTTGATTGCTTACGCTTGTGTTGGGCATAATCCAGAACCCGATCATCCATCCAAATAATAACATGATTAAACCATATGAAAGTTTTGAGGTTAAAAATTGAGTTAAGAAATTATTAAGATCAGATAAAATAGAACCTTCTGTTGAAGCTAGTTTCGACTCATCCATTTCTGCTTCCAACATTTGGTAAAAACGGTCGGACATTACGCTACTTGGACCTGGGATTTCGATTTCATCCATGGTTTTGACCAAAGATTTTAATTCTTCCAGATTATCCAAACCATAACCCATCATTTCCAATTCGTGCTTAAGTATATCAAGCTTTAATGGATCCAGATTCCCGTCCAGGTAATCTAAAACTAATTTGTATAATTCATCTTTACTCATTGTGCTTCTATCTTTTCTAATTTTAAATAATGCATTCTTAAATCATTTAAGGCCCTGAAAATTTTAATTCTGATAGCGCCTTCTGTAGTCTGCATAATTTCAGCTATTTCTTTGTACTTCAATCCCTGATAACGGCTTAGGGTAAGTAATTCGCGTTTATCACTTTCCAATTTGGCCATTGCCTTAATTAGTAATTGATGCCTCTCATCAATAGCTTCTTGATTGTAATCCTCGTCGACGATTTCAATATTTCCGGCTACTTCCAACTCTTTCATAAAACCTTGTTTTTTCGTTTGTTTGTAATGATCAATCAGTATATTCCGGGCTATACTGTACATCCAAACGGTAAACTTTCCGTCACCCCTGAAATTTGTTCGGTATTTTAAGATACGCTCAAAGAGCATCTGTACCAGATCCTCACTCATCTCCCGATTAGAAGTGTTTCGATAAAAGAAGCCAAAGACCGATTTGTTATATCTCTCGAATAGCAATCCAAGTCTGCTTAAGTCGCCCGACTTAACCTTTAGCATTAATGCATTGTCAGAAATCGATTCCAAATTGATGGCTATTTTTGAGTTAACAATGATATAAACTTCGGCTTACTGAAAATGTTACAGAATTTTTTTATTTCAGTTATAAAGATAGTGATTTGAGAAGTTATGAGTTATGGATTATGAGTTATGAATTATGCCCGCCCTTTCAGAACGGAACGTTCAGGCGGGAGTTATGAGTTTTTTATTTGAAATCTTTTAAGTTATTGAGAATGGATGATTTGGTTGTATATTTCAAAAAAAATGGAGGCCATTGGCCTCCAGGAATATATATTGGTTTTGAATTGTGTGTTTAAAGAATTTTTTCCTTAATGTTTTCAGCTATAATTTGCCCGTCAAATAATCGGATAACCCGTTGGCTATATTCCGCATCACGTTGTGAGTGGGTAACCATAATTATTGTGGTTCCTTTACTGTTTAAATCGCTTAGTAGGTTCATTACTTCTTCACCGTGAGCGGAGTCAAGGTTACCGGTAGGCTCATCAGCAAGGATGAGAGCAGGATTTGCTACAACGGCTCTTGCAACGGCTACCCTTTGTTGCTGACCTCCTGATAACTGAAGCGGAAAATGTTTTTTACGATGAATAATTTGCATCTGTTCCAATACTTCATCTACACGTTTTTTACGATCTTTAGCACTGTAACCTAAGTATATCAATGGAAGTTCAACATTCTCAAATACATTTAATTCATCAATCAAATTAAAGTTCTGAAATACAAAACCTATGTTGTTTTTACGTAGGTTTGCACGTTGCCGTTCAGAAAATCCGGATACTTCATTCTCCAGGAAATAGTACTCTCCGCTGGTAGGATTATCCAATAATCCAAGAATGTTTAACAGTGTTGATTTTCCACAGCCGGATGGGCCCATTATGGCTACAAATTCACCTTTTTTAATTTCAAAGGTAACTTCATTAAGCGCAGTTGTTTCTACTTCGTCGGTGCGAAATACTTTCGATAAGTTGGTTGATCTGATCATTTTTTTATAGGTTTTGATATTATATAGACGTCAATTTAACTTAAATGTTACAAAAAATAAATTATTCGTACCTGAGCACATCAATAGGTTTACTGTTAGATGCCTTTATTGTTTGATATAAAATAGTTAATAAGGCAATCAGTAAAGTAATTCCTAATGCAAGCATAAATGTCCATATGTTAATTTGGGTGTGATAGGCATAATTGTCTAGCCATTTGTTCATTAGATACCACGAAACTGGCCATGAAACAAGATTTGCTATAAATACCCATTTTAAAAAGGTCTTTGTCAGATATACATAGATATCACCGATTGTTCCCCCAAACACTTTTCTAATCCCAATTTCTTTCATCTTTTGTGAGATCATATAAAAGGTAAGTCCGAATAACCCCAAACAAGATATCAGAATGGCTAGGATAGCAAAATAGGTTATTATCTTGGCAGACTCCCTTTCAGAGGTATACATATTGTTCAATCGTTCATCCATAAAATTATATCTAAAAGATGCATCTTTCACATACTCTTTCCATTTTTGTTCAATAAAACTGATGGCATTCTGATAATTGTTTTGATCTATTCGGATACTGATTTGTCCACATTCTGCCGGTTTTAACCATAATATAAGAGGTTCTACTTTGTTTTTGAGGGATGAGAAATTGTAATCTTCAACTACTCCAACAATGGTAAAGTAATCCTGATTATTATATTTTAATCGCTGACCAATTGGGTTTTCCATCCCCATACTTTTAACAGCAGTTTGATTAACAATTAGGGCATCGATGGTGTCTGTTGGATAATTTTTTGAAAAATCACGCCCTTCAACTATCTTCATTTGAAATGTTTTGAAATAATCGTACCCAACCAAATTATTTCTAAAGAGTATTTCTTTACCACTCTTCATCCCTTCCCAAGTAAACAATGTATTTGAAAAAGCATATCCTTCATTTGGATAAGCAACCATTTGTGTGACATCCTTTATATAAGGGTTCTGGAGCAATTCAGCCTTGATATTATCATATTTACTGAAAAATTCACCTGTCATTCCAAAGTTCAGAACATGTTCCTTATTATATCCTAATTTCTTATTCTGTAGGTAGATTAGCTGTTTCTGAATGGTAATCACACTAATTATTAGTGTGACGGAAGTCAAAAATTGAAATAATACAAGCATTTTAATGAAACTTGAATTCTGTGATCCTTTAACAGTACCTCCTTTTAAGATTTGAATGGGATTAAATAATGATATTTGTATTGCAGGGTATAGCCCTGACATAATGATGCAAATAAAAAATACAAATAATAGTCCAATGATGAGATTAGCATCAGAAAGGTCGAAAATCAGCTCCCTGCCGGCAATATTATTAAAAGATGGGAGGGCAAACTTTACCAAGATAAGCGCGATGAAAATAGATATAAAAACCTGAAAGGAAGTTTCAGTTAGATTTTGATTTATCAGATGAAATCTGCTTGCTCCAATTACTTTCCTGATTCCAATTTCTTTGGCCCTTCGGATTGATCTGGCAGAAGATAAATTCATAAAGTTTATACATGCCAGAACAAGTATAAAAATGGCCACAATCATAAAAATCCGTACATATTTGATGTCGCCACTGGCAAAATCAAAATCGACATTCGAATATAAATGAATAGCTGATAGAGGCTGTAATCTTAGTTCAGTATTTTTCTCAAGAATTGGTTTGTCATCCAGGTAATGACATATTTTTTCATTGATTTGCGATTCATTGAATCCATCTGCAATTAATAAATAGGTATAGAAAGTGCTGTTATTCCATCTGTCAACAGACATCCCTCTTTCTTTTCCAAAACTCATAGGAAGTAAATAATCGTACCATAAATGAGTGTTTTCAGGTACATCTTTAAATACCCCAGTGACCATAAAAAAATATTCATTGGTAACTTTTAGCGTTTTCCCTATTGGATTTTCGTCCCTGAAATATTTTTTGGCAAGCTTTTCACTCAATACAATTGATCGGTTATCTTTAAAAACAGAATCGCCTGATCTTAAGATAAGATTACATCCAAAAATATCAAAGAAATCGTGATCAGCGTATCCGCCACGCTCTCTGAATTTAGTGTCATTATATTCCAGTGTCAATCCTGAAAACTTGAAGCGGGTAAATTTTTCAATCTCTGGAAAATCCTTTACTAATGAAGGTCCCAATGGTCCTTGATTTATTGCCCACGAAACTGGTTTTTCAAAATCCATATCCTGTATGACCCTATACACATGGTCTTTCTTCGGATTGAAGTTTTCGTAACTAAATTCATGGGAAACCCACAACAAAATCAATACTGAGCAGGCTATACCTAAAGCAAGTCCAAAGATATTGATGCAATTATAGAACAGACCATGTTTAAAAGATTTTAAGGCGGATTTAAGGTAATTGGTTATCATAATATGGGTTTTGAATACTTTTACTGATACTTTACATGATTTAATCCTTTTAACTCGCTTGATTGCATATTAAGAATACCTGAGGTATTAATTAAGGTTACAGTGAAAGAAAATAAATTTATTGAAGGCTAATTCATCAGAAAATATTAATAATAGCTTTGGTAATTTGGCTGATGTCTTCAGAGGATAGTGAAAATGGTAAATTATTATTTGATAACAAGAGTAAAAAAGCCAAGGTGCAAAATAGAAGACCTATACAACAAAAAATAAATTTTCGATGCTTTGGTTTAAATCTTACGATCGAATTCATGATTCTTTCCATGACATTTTTGAAACGTGGTTTTCTATAATATATTACTACCGGAAAGACCAAAAGTTACAGCATTAACACAATATTAACTTATGAAGAAATTTAAATATAAAACGCAAACCCATGCAGGTCTGCGTTTTAAAATAATATACCGAAATGCAATTATTCATGTCTTAATGCATTGATCGGATTTGCCCTTGCAGCTCGGTACGATTGATAACTGATTGTAATTATTGCGATTATGACAGATATGATTCCGGAGAAAAGAAAAATGATGATGCTTAAACCTGTGCGGTATGCATATTGATCAAGAAATTGTTTTCCCAGATACCAGCTAACAGGCCAGGCGATCAGGTTTGCAATAACAACCCATTTGATAAATTCCAGAGTCATGTTATATACAATTGTTGATTCAGATGAACCAAGAACTTTTCTAATTCCAATTTCTTTGGTCTTTTGTTCAGCCATATATGATGCCAGTCCAAATAAGCCTAAACAAGAGATGATAATTGCCAAGACAGTGAAGTATTTGAAAAGGGTTCCTGTCTTTTCTTCGCTTGCATACATGTCTTTATATTTATCATCTAACATTGAATATTCGAACGGATAGGTAGGGAGGACTTCATTCCATGATGTTTCAATATATTTTGTAGTTTCAGCAATATTATTATTTGCCTTAATAAACAGGTAACGGCATTGGCCTGTATAATAGAACATTGCCATTGGACTCACTTCCTGGCTTAAATGTAAAAAATTGAAATCGTTAACTACGCCTATGATTTTATATTTTTGATTCGGTCCCCACGCCAGCCATTTACCAACAGGATCATTTAATCCCATGACTTTAGCTGCGCTTTCATTGATTACGACAGCAGCTGAATCGGTCCCAAATTCTTTTGAAAAGAATCGGCCCTCGGCCATTTTCATTCCTAGCGCTTCCTGATAATCGAGATCAACAAAAGTGAAACCTATCAAAATATCTTTGTCATCTTCTCTTCCTTCCCAGGTCATACTGCCTGTATTGCTTCCAATCATTATCGGCAAATGCGAGGCTCTGGATACGGATGCAATATTCGGAGTTTGAAGTAGTAAGGATTTTATCGCATCATACTTATTGTTCACCTCTCCCTGCATGCCTATCATAATTACATTTTCCCGTTCCATCCCAATATCCTTATTAAGCAAATGTTTTTGTTGATTATAGATGATGATACTGCCAATGATTAGAATAATAGATAAGGAAAATTGAAATACAACCAATGATTTCCTGAAAATTACACCTGACTTGCCTTTTACGACTGATCCTTTTAATATGCTAATGGGTTTGAAAGAAGATAAGTACAAAGCAGGATAGCTTCCGGCGATAAGCCCTGTAATTATAATCAGAATAATAAGTCCTGCCATGATGTCGGTATCTGCAAAATTGAAAATCAATTCTCTTTCGGCAATAAGGTTGAATGAAGGGAGCAATAATTGAACAAATATCAACGCCACTATCATGGCCAGTATGGTAGTTAAAATTGATTCACCAAAAAACTGAACAATAATATTTTTTCTTCCTGCACCAAAAACTTTTCTTAGTCCTATTTCTCTGGATCTCAAGGTTGATTTGGCAGTTACAAGATTCATAAAATTGATACAGGCAATTATTAAAATCACAAAAGCGATAATAATAAACAGTCTGATGGTTCTAATGCCACCTCCGCCATTTGGTGAGTAAAGATGCACTTTGCTGAGCGGCCACAACCAAAGCGTGGTGGTAATCTCAGGATCATTTCTAACGATTTTAAAGTACTCCTTGATCTTTTCACCCGTGGTATTCATGTCAGCTCCTTCTGCCAACAGCACATAAATAGAATTCCAGTTGCTATTATATGTGGTATAGTCAAACCCCATCTCCCTTACATGAGAAAATGGGATACAGAAATCGCATCGAAAACTAGAGTTCTTTGGCAATTCCTTAATAACCGCTGTTACTTTAAAATTTTTAATATCATCGAGAATCAGTATTTTACCTATAACATCTGTAGATCCAAAGTATTTTAATGCCATTTTATCGGTAATGACAATCGAATTAACATCTGCCAAAGCATTATGTGCTGTGCCATTTACAAATTCGACCGTAAGGATTGAGAAAAGTTCCTCGTCAGTATAAGCAACCACTTCATTAAACTTTTTATCTTCAAAGCGGATTGTTTTTTCATTGAAAATATAGCGAAAAGCATTTTCAATTTCCGGAAAATCAGCCTTAATTTGAGCAGCCAAAGGCCCGGGCATGGCAAAAACCCTTAAGGGCCCTGAAGTGTAAATTTGAGTTTGCCCCAATCTGTATATTCTGTCTTTGTTGACATGCATCTTATCATAGCTAAACTCAAATTTTACCCAAAGCAGAATGAGAATGGCAATTGTTAAGCCTATGGCGAGGCCAAGAATGTTTATCGCTGAAAAACCTTTGTGTTTTAATAAACTTCTGATTGCAATTTTAAAATAATTACGAAGCATTGGAATGGATTTTAATAGATATTACGTAAGACGATTCTTTATGTAATTTGTTACACTATATTACTTGCGGATATAGATGTCTCCACTAATTGTTTCAAGATTAATGGATCTGCCACCACCGTTCATGTCAAAATCAGGGCTGCTACCAATTACCATGTGGTATTTACCATTTTTGGCTTTTCTGTTTATTTCGATATCATGATCGGTATAAACGCCACCACTGATAGTAGAGGTTTTAACACTGGCTTTAGATGACTTATCAATGGTAAGGTCAATAAAGCCGGATATTGTTTCTATATCAAGTGCGGCATAAGCTTCATTAATAATTACATCACCACTAATGGTTCCTAAATTGATGCTCATATTTTTTGGTAAAAAAACTTCGAAATAGATATCCATATCTATATGCCAACCATCACTGTAAGTCGTAGTTCGCTTTCCATCTTCCGTCGTTTTAACGGTGATGCGATTTTTGGATAATTTTTTCAGATTCTCGATGTCCGAGATAAAACTTACAAAAGAAGATGACTCTTTTGCTTCAAGTTTAAAAGCACCATTGTCTTCGTTATCATTAATATTTACACTTACTTTTACGTAGATTTCATTTTTGTCCCAACCATTGATTTTAATTTCATCGGCAAAATCGAAATCAAGAACCACCTCTTTTTGATTGTTCACCTTAATTGTTTTTTCAACAATGGTTTGGTTGAATGCAGTAAGCGTGATCAGCATCAAGCTTAGTGCTATGTATATTTTTTTCATGATTTTTTAGTTTTTAAAAAAGTTATGGAAATCCCAAGTGAAGTATTTGAGACCGCACGAAAAACTTGGAATTTTATGATAATGAAAGGGCCGGCTTAGATTAAAGCCGGCCTTTAAAGTTTATTTTTTTCTGAGATAGATAATCCCGTCAATCGTTTTTAAGCTAATTTCAACACCGCCACCGTTGATGATTCCTTTAGAGGAATTATGTCCTCCAATATAACTCATTGATTTATTCCCGTTTTTGTCTTTTTTTGCAAAATCTATATCGAAGTCTGTATAAACTTCACCATCAATATTGCTAAAGCTTAAATTCGATGGGGTATTGGCTGGTATTGTAACATCTATTTCACCATCTATACTTGAAATTGAAATTGGACTTTCCTGGCTTACTTTTCCGAAAACAACTTTTGTGTTTCCATCGATTGTACTTGAAGTGATAGGTCCAGTAACATCTACAAATTCAATATCTGCATCCATGGTTTTAACTGAAATTTCATTGGTGAAATTCTTAAAAACGATTTGATCAGCTTCTACAAAAGGACTTGCATAATTGACTTTAAGCGTCATCGAATTAGGTATTTTGAAAGTATATTTTGCGTCTTCCGATTGTTTACTTGCACCTGAAATTTGGATACTTCCGTCTATTTCAAGAAATGCTAAACCGATACCTGTATTCTCTTCGCCTCCGCCGTAAATTGCTTTTAATCCATCTGCACGTTTTGGTGGTGCTTTAAAATTGGTAACATCAACAATAATCTCACTTCCATCGTAGCCTTCAAAAGTAACTTCTCCGAGTAAATTTTCAATAACTACCCTTTTTGAATTTTTAATGGCATGTTTGTATGATTGTGCACTTAAGTTAGCAGCTAAAAAGACTACTGCTAAAGTTACTAGTGCCAGTTTTTGTAAAGTTTTCATAATATTTATTTTTTATTTTGTTTACGATTTAATTTGTTGTCAGATTTTATTGCGGCCGGCAATATGTTTTTATATTTTAAATTAAAATTTCAAGTCCTTTTTGCGCGATTGATTTTACACTTTTGTTTGTATTGTCATTATTGGCAATCCGTTGAATGAACGAGCTTGCTTTGGTTTCATGCAATCCAATCATAATATTGATGAGTGTTATCTGAACCATTGGATCATCCTGAATAGCAAGGGAATTAATTAAGGCTTCACGCACAATTTCATTATCAGTAAAGCGTGAAAGGGCAGTTGTGGCAGCTAAACGTACATTTGAATTTTCATCTGCATTCATGGCACTAATTAAGGCATTAATAACTTTCGGGTCAGGGCTGGAAAGTTCTTCCATATAACCTACTGCCTGTATTCGAGAGCTTGGTGAAGTTTGATCGAGTTTGGATAACATGATTACTTGTTTCATGTTCGAAACTTCATTTTGTAAAGTCATCAATTCGCTATTATTTACGCCATTGTTTTTATTGATGAGTAAACCCAAAAGCAAACCGGAGATTAAAATTGCAAAACCTGCAGCAACCTGGTACATTGGATTCATAAAACGTAATCGGGTGTAATTATCTGAATGATGGGGTTGAATGGGTTTTGCCTCAATGACTATTGATTTTGATTTCTGCGTTTCAATCATCTGAATAAAATTTTCCCTAAGTTTTTCCGAAGGTTGTCTTTCTTCAATCGTATTGATCTCATTCATAACAATGGCTAATTCTTCAACTTCCTGACGGCAATTTTTACAATCTGCCAGATGATTTTGAACTGATTTTATTTGTTCTGCATCTAATTGTTTATCCACAAAATCTATGAGTAAACTATTTATCTTCTTACAATCCATGATCCTGAGTTTTATGCTAATTGAAAATAATTGTTTCTTAATTTATTCACTGCCCTATGCACTTTTACTTTTATTGCTCCTACCGAATTTCCCGTAATTTTCGAAATCTCTTCGTATTTTAAATCCTGAAATTTGCTCAACTCTAATATTTCACGTTCATCGATGGATAGTAAATTCAAAGCTTCATAAAGGATCTCGTGTTTTTCATATTTTTCGGTTTCATCAATGGCCTCTTTCATTTTTCCCGAGGTTTGTTCTGTTTCTTCAAAATCTGAGAAATACATTTTATTTTTATGATAATGATCAATATGTGTGTTTCGTGCCATCTGGTACATCCATGTTTTGAATCGATACTGCTCATCAAATGTGTGCTTATAAGCGATTATCCTACTAAATACATTCTGCGTCAAATCTTCTGAAGTTTCTCGGTTACGTGTTAGGCGTAAAAAGAAATTGTAAAGCTTTACATGATATTTATCAAATAATGGAACAAGTGAATCAAGGTTTCCATTTTTGACTTCAAGCATCAATATTTCGTCATGTTCCATTCTCATATAGATGTATTGTTATGTTTGATTACCGAGCAAATTGGTAAAGGTTACATTGTGAATGCTTAAATATCAAATTTAAATAAAATAATGTGTGCAGAAGCAATATTCAAGATCGGATGTATTTGTATTTGATGAATTTAGATGCGATAGATGAAAGGTATAGGTATTATCTGAAATATTATGTGGTGATCGGAAATAAAAAAACTCCATGAGTGAAGCATGAAGTTTTCTGTTGCTATAAAGCGAAACCTATTTCAATTTATTATTTAAGGTGGAAATATTTTTTAACTTCTTCGTAATCCTTTAAATTAAGACTTTGAGGGATTTGGACCCCGCCTTCAATGATCACCACTTTAAATTCCTGATCACCCGGATTAATTGTATTTCCGTCACTGTCTTGAAAAGTTATTAATACTTGTTCGTACTGTAATGTTACCCAAATAGAAGTCATGTACCCACCATCACCAGCATTAATAAAGGTGGTAGGCAAAGGAAATAAACTGTTATCCTGATATAAATAAACCAGTACTGCACCGTAATTTAAAACATCTTCGGTAATTTCCGGAAAATCCATACTTCCGGTATAACCAAATCCAATACCCGGTTCACCAAAAGCCTGCCATTCATCTTCATAAATGGTGTAATAAAAACTTGAAACATTGTTTCTTGCATCTTCACCGGCAGGACCTTCGGGTCCCATCGGGCCTTCTTTTTGACATGATGAAAATGTAAATGAAAGTATTGCGAATAGTAGAATTGAAAAGGAAATACTTTTAAAAGAGTCATTGCTATTTTTCATGATATGTATTTTTGTTTAGATTTGATTTATACCAAATACTCTGCCAAATGATACAATAAATCTATCATTAAGGAAAAAATATAAAATTAGATTAAAAATAAATTTCAGTATTTATGCGCTCGATAGGAATTTGACTGGCAAGCAGGTAGTTGGTGACGTCGTTAATCATAGCCGAATTACCTGATAAGTAATATGTGGCTTCAGCATTGGGTTTCTCTGTTTTTAGGTAGTCAGTCACTCTTCCGTGAAAATCATTTGAATGTACACCTGTAACACATGCTTTATAGTTTGCTTGCTTGAAATCAGTAAATTGGTATTTTTCTTCTGGAATTCTAATTCCATGAATAATTTGATAATCAATGCCGGGTTCTGACGTCAATATGCTATGAATCGGTGAAATCCCCGTACCTGTTGCTATGAAAACGTACTTGTTTGAGTTTTTATTTGTAACAGGTAATGTAAAAAACCCATAGGGACCTTCCATCTCAATTAATGTTCCCTGGTTAATAATTTTAAGTCTTGAAGATAAATAACCATCTTTTACATCCCTGATTAAAAATTGAAGATAGTCATCATCAACCTTATTATAGATTGAATACTCTCTCGATTCCCTGTCGTGCGGAAATTTCACGATCATGTACTGACCGGGCTGAAAATTGATGTTGTGGCGCTCAACCGTTATTATAAAGGTATGATCGGTTAAATGCCGGATATTGAGAACGCTGCTTTCAATCTTTTGAGCTATGTAATTATGGTTAAGCA
>PHDM01000057.1 GCA_002840985.1 Bacteroidetes bacterium HGW-Bacteroidetes-17 | reverse complement strand
TTACCCGCCATGGCTGAATTTGAGAAGGCTATCACACCAAAAACAAAAGCCATCATGGTTTGCAATCCTAATAATCCAACAGGTTATCTTTATTCAAAAGAAGAACTTGAGGTTTTACAGGAATTGGTTAAAAAGTATGATTTATATTTAATAGCTGATGAAGTATATCGTGAATTTGTTTATGATGGACATAAACACTATTCAGCAATGTATTTAAAGGAAATTGAAAACAATGTTATTCTGATCGACTCAGTATCGAAAAGATATAGTGCATGTGGCGTTAGAATCGGCTGTATGATTTCTAAAAATAAGGAAGTGATGAAAACAGCACTTAAATTTGCACAGGCACGATTGAGTCCTCCTACATTTGGTCAAGTTGCCGCTGAAGCTGCCATCGATACTCCGGAATCATATTTTACTGAAGTTGGTGCAGAATATATTGCCAGAAGAAATGTTGTTGTAGAAGGCATTAATAAGATTGAAGGTGCATATTGCCCAAATCCCGCAGGTGCTTTTTATGTCGTAGCTAAATTACCTATCGATAATTCAGATAAATTCTGCAAATGGTTGCTCGAAGATTTTAGTTATAAAAACGAAACTGTAATGCTGGCGCCTGCTTCCGGATTTTATTCAACAAAGGGTAGGGGACTCGACGAAGTCAGAATCAGCTATGTATTGAACTGTGATGATTTAAGAAGTTCCATCAAATGTTTGGATGAAGCGCTTAAAGTTTATCCAGGAAGAACAATTTAACTAAAAATAGACTTATTCAAAATCAGGGTAAAGTAAATACTTTGCCCTGATTTTTTTATAATGCGTTAAACCGTTTTGCCAGCTCTTCCTGATTTCATCTTCACTAATTCCTTCAATGATTTGCCTTCTTAGTAAATCTTGTCCGACGAGATTCTCAAAATAGGTGTTGAAAAACTCATCCTTGTTCCCAAAATCCTGATAAAACTGAATAATCCATTTCAGATTTATTTTTTTATCAAGGATAATTGGCTCTATATCCATATTTCTTAAATCGATGCCGTAACATTTTTGACCCTTAAGCGGAGGGTTTATACTGGCTTCAGGAATAGGCATTGGTGTAAATGAAAAATCCTTTTTACTGTAATTTGGATGTCCTGCAACCTGAAACGGGAACGAGGTCCCTCTTCCAATACTCACGATAGTTCCTTCAAATAAAGCAAGTGACGGATATAACAGTACTGATAAAAAAGTAGGTAAGTTTGGTGATGGTTTAACAGGTAAATCCATGGTTTGGAAATGGGTGTAGTTCTTTACTGTTATCACTTCTAATTTACATTTCAACTTATTTTCCAACCACAGCTCCCCATTGACCATCATTGCATATTCACCTGGTGTCATCCCATGAACGATTGGGACGGCGTGTATCCCAACAAAGGATTTATGACCAGATTCTAAAATCGGGCCATCCACATAAAAGCCATTTGGATTTGGACGATCAAAAATAAGTATAGGAATATTGTTTTCAGCACAGGCTTGCATTACATAAGTCATGGTTGTTAGGTATGTGTAAAATCGAATACCAACATCCTGAATGTCAAAAATGACCATATCGATATTTTTCAAATCTTCCACAGTTGGCTTTTTATGGTTTCCGTAAAGTGAAGTTATTGGAAGGCCAGTTTTGGAATCAAATTGATCATTTATTAGTTCACCATCCGATTTATTGCCCCTAAAACCATGCTCAGGACAAAAAACTTTTTGTAGATCTAATCCTAAATCGACTAAAATATCAACCGTATGTTTATCTCTGACCAGAGAAGTGTGATTAGCCACAATTGCTATGCGTTTACCTTTCAACATGGGCAGGTAAATGTCAGATTGAGCAGCTCCTGCGATCAAATCATTATAGGGAACAATGGTCACTTTTTTACTTGATTCGGCAGTTTGGCAAGCACTTAACAGGCAAATGACAGTTAGGAGTTTTACGATTGATTTCATTTTCTCTATATTTGTAAAAAATATTATGTGAATACGGCTTTATTTATTGCTAAAAGAATCAGCTCTTCCCGAAAAAACAGCTTCTCCCGTCCAATTATTCGTATTGCGATTGCCGGAGTAAGTCTGGGAATAGCAGTAATGATTATTTCTATTGCCGTCGTCACCGGATTCCAAACACAAATCAGAGATAAAGTTATTGGTTTTGGCGCTCATATACAAATCAATAAATACGATTTCAATTCTTCTTACGAAGCAGCACCTATCAGTAAAAATCAGCATTTCTATCCAAATATTGATAGTGTTGAGGGTATCAGGCACATTCAGGTTTATGCTTATAAAGCGGGAATCATTAAAACCGAAGATCAAATACAAGGGGTTGTTTTAAAAGGTATAGGAGCCGATTTTGACTTTTCATTCTTCAATAAAAACCTGATTGAGGGCAAAGCTTTTGAATTAAATTTAAATTCCAGATCAACAGAGGTCTTAATCTCTAAAAATATTGCCACAAAAATGAAGCTGAAAGTGGGTGACGATTTACGGATGTATTTTGTGTCGACGGATCAAAGTGGTGTTCGGGGTAGGATGTTTAGCATTAGTGGAATTTACGAAACAGGATTGTCAGAATTTGATGAGCTATTTGTGATTGGGGATATTGCACAAATTCAGCGTTTGAATGGCTGGGAACCTGATCAGATTGCAGGGTTTGAAATAATATTGGAAGATTTTAATGATATTGACAGATTGTCCGAATATGTTTATGGAGAAATTGGATATGATTTGAATGCACAAAGTATTAAGGAAGTTTATCCGCATATTTTTGATTGGTTGCAGCTTATGGATATGAATGTAATCATCATTCTGGCACTAATGATCTTGGTTTCAGGGATTACGATGATTTCAATTTTGTTAATTGTGATTTTGGAAAGAACCAGTATGATTGGCATTCTTAAATCTTTCGGTGCCAGGAATATCTTAATTAGAAAATTATTTATTTATAATGCCATTCACATCATTGGAACTGGAATGATTTTAGGGAATCTGCTTGGATTAGCAATATGTATAGTCCAGCAAAAATTCGGAATTATGCACCTCGATCAGGAATCCTACTATATTTCTGTAGTTCCTATCAATATTGATGTTGCATCAATCATTATCATCAATATGCTAACTTTTATAATTTGTAGTTTGATATTAATCATTCCATCATTGATTATCGGCAAAATATCCCCACTTAAAGCCATTAGATTTAGCTAAATAACTCACTTTTAATTGAGTGGGTGATTGAAAGAAAATATTTATTTTTTATGGAGACCGCACTCTTTGGTATCCGGATTCTCCCACCACCATCTTCCCGCGCGGCTGTCTTCACCTTTTTGAATTGCTCTTGTACATGGCTGGCACCCAATACTTAAAAATCCCTTATCGTGTAAGAAATTATACGGAATATTATGTTCTTTAATATAAGCCCAAATTTGTTCTTCTGTCCAATCGATCAATGGATTGATTTTTATAAGTCCGTTCAGCGAGTCCCATTCTACAATCTTCATTTCAGTTCTTGTTGGAGATTGTTCTTTCCTCAAACCTGCAATCCAAACATCCATGCCTTCCAATGCCCGCTTCAAAGGATTGATTTTTCGGATATTGCAACATTGCTTTCGGTTTTCGATATTTTCATAAAATAAGTTAATACCTTTCTCTTTAACCATTGCTTCCACTTCACGGGCTTCCGGAAAATAAATATCAATTGGGATTTTATATCGATGACGACTCTTATCTATTAGTTCATAAGTTTCAGGGAAAAGCCTTCCTGTATCTAGTGTAAACACTTTAATTTCTTTACTAATGACTGAAAGCATTTGAAGTATAACCTGATCTTCTGCACCAAAACTGGATGCAAAGGCAATTCGTCCATTGAACCTTTCTAAGAAATATGTGATGATTTCAACCGCTGACGAATTTTTAAGTTCAAGATTCAGATTTTTTATTTGTTCAAGGTTCATATTTCTTTATATTTATGAGAGGCAAATATAATTATAATTGTACATTTGATTTAAGCAAATAAATAAAGAATGAGAATTCATTTTATTGCCATTGGCGGGGCTGCAATGCACAACCTTGCCATCGCGCTTCACAAAAAAGGTGATATTGTTACGGGATCAGATGATGAAATTTTTAACCCATCCAGAGCTAGGCTTGCATTTTATGGCTTATTACCGGAAAGTATTGGCTGGAATCAGAATAGAATAAACAGGGATTTAGATGCCATAATTCTTGGAATGCATGCCAGAGCTGATAATCCGGAGCTTCTGAAAGCGAAAGAATTGGGTTTGAAAATCTATTCTTATCCTGAATTCTTATACGAACATGCAAAGAACAAAACGAGGATCGTAATCGGTGGTAGTCACGGTAAAACCACCATTACAGCGATGGTTTTACACGTATTGAAACATGCCGGAATTGAAACCGACTACATGGTAGGTGCTCAACTGGATGGATTTGAAGTGATGGTCAGATTATCTGATACTGCAAAATTTATGGTTTTTGAAGGAGATGAATATTTGACATCCCCGCTTGATTTAAGACCTAAATTTCATCTGTACAGGCCTCATATTGCATTGATCAGTGGAATTGCATGGGATCATATTAATGTTTTCCCAACCTTTGAAAATTACGTGGATCAATTCAGGATTTTCATCAGCTTAATCGAGAAGGGGGGAAGCTTGGTTTATTGTGAGTGTGACGAAGTGTTGAATAAGCTCGTAAATGAATCATTATCAGAAGTTCATTTAAACCCATACAATTTACCGGAGTATCATATCTCCGAAGGCAAAACATATTTAAACATTGATTCGATGCAGGTGCCACTTGAAATTTTTGGTGAACATAATCTGCTTAATCTGAACGGTGCCCATCATATTTGTAAAGAAATGAAGGTTAGTGATGAAACATTTTACAATGCCATCAAAACTTTTAAAGGAGCTTCAAACAGACTTGAATTAATTGCCAAAGATCGTTTTACGACTTTATATAAAGATTTTGCACATTCTCCATCTAAATTGAGGGCTACAATTAACGCTGTTAAAATTCAATATCCGGAGCGTGATTTGGTTGCCTGTATGGAGCTACATACCTTTAGTAGTTTAAATCAGGATTTTTTAAAGGAATATAGCGGAAGTATGGATAAAGCAGATTTTGCTTTTGTGTATTATAATCCGGAAACTTTAAAACATAAAAATCTACCTGCATTGTCTCCCGATCAGGTCAGAAAAGCATTTAATCATCGTAACCTAAAAGTATATAGCGATTCAGAAGTCTTGATCAGTTATTTGTTAAATCATAATTGGAAGAACAGAAATCTGATCCTGATGTCGTCGGGCAATTTTGACGGACTTGATTACCCATCCTTTTCACGAAATATTTTACAGGGATAACAAAAAAGGGAAGCCAGACAGCTTCCCTTTTTTTATATTATTTTGAGCAAATTACCCATTCATTGAAATCAGGAATTCTTCATTACTCTGCGTGAATTTAATTCTGTCTTTCAGGAATTCCATCGCTTCTAAAGGAGTCATATCAGCCAAGTGGTTTCTTAAAACCCAGATTCGTTGTAAAGTTTCTTTATCCAGTAATAAGTCTTCGCGACGTGTACTTGATGCAACAATATCAATGGCAGGATATACGCGTTTGTTTGATAATTTACGATCAAGCTGAAGTTCCATATTACCGGTACCTTTAAATTCTTCGAAGATAACTTCATCCATTTTTGATCCGGTATCGATCAATGCGGTCGCGATAATGGTTAATGAACCACCATTTTCAATTTTACGTGCAGCTCCAAAAAATCGTTTAGGTTTCTGTAAAGCATTTGCTTCAACACCTCCTGATAGTACTTTACCCGAAGCTGGAGAAACAGTATTGTAAGCTCTGGCCAAACGGGTAATTGAATCTAATAAAATCACAACATCGTGACCACATTCTACCATTCGTTTGGCTTTTTCAAGTACGATATTGGCAATTTTAACGTGTCGTTCTGCAGGTTCATCAAAAGTTGAAGAAATAACTTCGGCTTTTACGCTTCTTGCCATGTCTGTCACTTCCTCTGGACGCTCATCAATCAATAAAATGATTAAATAAGCTTCAGGGTGGTTTGCAGCGATTGCATTTGCAACCTCTTTCAATAATACAGTTTTACCTGTTTTTGGTTGAGCAACAATCAAACCTCTTTGACCCTTACCAATGGGTGTAAACATATCAATAATACGTGTCGACATGGTTTCACCTGAATGTCCGGTAAGTTTAAATTTTTCTTCAGGAAATAGAGGTGTCAGGTAATCAAAAGGAATACGATCCCTTACTTCTTCCGGTCTTCTTCCATTGATTAACTCAACTTTTATAAGTGGAAAATATTTTTCACTTTCCTTCGGTGGACGAATAGTTCCCTGAACAGTATCTCCCGTTTTTAAACCAAAAAGCTTAATCTGTGATTGAGATACATAAATATCATCGGGTGAATTTAAATAATTATAATCTGATGATCTTAAAAAACCATAACCATCTTGCATAATTTCCAAAACTCCTTCACTTGAAACAATTCCTTCAAAATCAAATGAGTATTGAGGGCGTTTTCTTGATTCGGATGAAGCAGTCCTCTCTGATTGTGGCATGTCAGATTTGATGTCTACCTGTTTTTCGTCGAATTGGATTAATTCATCATCTATTGAAGTTTGATCTTCTTCCTTTGGCTGTTGTTCAACTCTTTCGTCAACTCGTCGCTTAAAATCTTTAGGTTTATGAACTACTCTTTCAATTGGAGCAGATTGAGGTGTAACATTTTCCTTTGGCACAAAAACAGGTTGTGATTCTTCTTTTGCAAATAACTCTTTAGGTTGATCCCACTTGTTTTCAGCTTCGCTTTTAAGACTAATGATTTTTTTATCCTTTTTATCAATAGGGGAAGATGAAGCCAAGAGTTCATCTTTTTTTACAAAATCTTTAAATT
The DNA here is from genome assembly GCA_002840985.1 of Bacteroidetes bacterium HGW-Bacteroidetes-17. Lineage (GTDB taxonomy): Bacteria > Bacteroidota > Bacteroidia > Bacteroidales. The sequence goes on along the minus strand of PHDM01000057.1, from coordinate 13,045 downwards.
CTTTTTCCTGTGGATTATTTCCACCGACACCCGGTATTCGGGCACGTTTGCTTTTAAAAACTTTTTTAGATTCCTTTTTTTCTTTTTTTAATACTTCTTCGGTAGGATTTAAAGCCTGAAAGTCAAGGATCTGATAAATTAGGTCTTGTTTCAAAAGTTTATCAACTTTTGGAATATTTAACTGCTTAGCAATGTCTCTTAGGTCGGAAACCAGCTTGCTGTTTAATTCAATGATATCGTACATTTAAATTTTAATTTAATTTTTAATTTTCTCAATTAGTCAAAAAATAGTGGAAAATATGGGATTTAATAAGCCAATAGATTTTTTTAGAATAAAAGTTGTAGGTTCACTTGGAATTTTATGAGCGCAAATATAACTAATTTAATTTAAATATGCACGATTTTTATGAACATTATCCATTTTTATTGATTATTAATGAATAATTTTTAATTTTTTCATAGAATTTCTTAAAAGTTAAAGCGGATTGAATTATGATTTTTATATTTGTGACAAATATATACTAAAATGATTCAACGCATTCAATCGCTCTATCTCTTTGCTGTTAGCATTCTTATGGGTCTTATGTTTTTCTTCCCTATTGCCGGATATTATGGTGAGTTAAACGCACTAAAATTCAATTTATTGGGTATTAAGAATATGGTTCCAGATTCGACATTAGCCTTTTCTCCTTATACAACTTTTCCATTATTAGTGCTTGTTTTAGGGGTTATCATTATATCAATTGCCATTATATTTCAGTACAGATCCCGTTTAAAGCAAATGAAATGGATTAAAATAAATATCCTGTTGAATATTGTTCTGATCATGGGGATTTTTATAATTTATTCAAGATGGTTACAATCAACCTCCGATGCAAGTGAATCGTTTCAAACCGCGGCATTCTTTCCGTTGATTTCATTGATGTTTCTAGTAATGGCTTATCGGGCAATTCGTAAAGATGAAAAACTGGTAAGGTCGGCCGATAGATTAAGATAAAATTTTATTGTAAGGAAGCTCTTTCAATTTCCATTATTTCTAAATCAGCAATCCTGCCTTTATCAACGGTAAAGCGTGTAAAAGTTATTACGTGATGTAATCCGTTTTTACCTGCGGCCCCTGGATTAACGTGAAGCAGATTAAGTTTTTTATCATTCATCACTTTTAGGATGTGCGAATGCCCTGATATGAAAAGCTTAACTTTTTCGCGAATAAGAATTTCTTTGATTCCTTTAGCGTACCTACCCGGATAGCCGCCAATATGAGTCATTAAAATTTTTAAACCTTCACGTATAAAAATCCTGTTTTCAGGTAACGAAACTCTAAGATCATGACCATCAATATTTCCATATACCGCATATAAAGGTTTAAATGAAGCTAAATTTTTTGCAGTTTCTAAATTGCCTATATCACCGGCATGCCATATTTCATCAACTTCCTTAAAAAAATCGAACACCTTCGGATGAATATATCCATGCGTATCCGAAAGCAATCCGATTCTTATCATAAAATTTGGAATATTGAACTTGTTATTTTTTTGTTATTATATGAACATCTTGCTGAGGATAAGGAATTGAGATTCCTTCATTATCAAAGGCCTTTTTTACTTTTTCGTGAAGATCGAAATACACATCCCAATAATCAGTAACATTTACCCAAGGGCGTACCACAAAATTAATTGAGCTATCTGCCAATTCAGAAACTGCAATTACCGGCTCTGGGTCTTTTAAAATCCTCTTATCTGATTCAATTATATATTTCAATACAGCCTTAGTTTTATCAATATTATCCTGATAACCGGTTCCAAACTTTAGATCAACCCGACGTGTCGTCTGTGTTGAATAATTAACCATCGATGCATTTGATAAAGCACCATTGGGAATAATAATCGTTTTATTATCAGGTGTTGTGAGAATTGTGTTAAAAACATGGATTAATTGTACAACTCCAGCATGGCCCTGAGCTTCAATATAATCGCCAACTTTAAAAGGTTTAAAGGTTAAAATGAGTACCCCACCAGCAAAGTTTTGCAAAGAACCCGACAACGCCATACCGACAGCTAAGCCTGCTGCTCCAAGAACAGCAATAAATGAGGTCATTTCTATACCGACCATTCCCATAACACTAATAATCAATAATATTTTAAGGAAAATACCCAGAAAACTGGTTAAAAAAGGTTGCAAACTTGGATCAAAATTTCCTTTCAAAATAATTTTTCTAAATCCTCTCAGGAAAATATTTATAATCCATAAGCCTATTATTAAGGTTACTAATGCTAATAAAAGTTGCGGGCCATATTTTAATAACAAATCTGTTGCATAATCTGAATACTTCGACATTTTTTCCATGAATAAAATTTTACTTGAAAGAATTATTTGAGGTACAAAATAATTTTTAGAATAACTGATTACAAATATAATCATTAATTTAATCTTTGGAATTCATCAATGAATTGCTTGAATATTTTAGTAAATTATTGATACTTTTACAAGACAAAATTTTATTATGGAATTTATCTATTTGATTTCCGGGCTAATTATTGGAGGTACCTCGCTGTATTTCGTTTCAAACACGCGTTTTATGAAGAAACAGCTTGGCCTTGAGAGTGAAAATAAGATGCTTCGATCCGGTGAGTTGTTTTTAAAGGAAAAGCTAGATGAACTTAATCGTCAACTGGCAAACAAAGAAAATCAAATTCTTGAATTAACTTCACAATTAAGTGGTAAAAGTTCAGATTTATCGCATCTTACCGATAGATTAAATGAACAAAAACAAGATGTTGAAAAGCTTCAGGATAAATTTAGAATAGAGTTCAAGAATTTGGCAAATGAAATTTTAGAAGAAAAATCTCAAAAATTCACGCAACAAAACCGGACCAATATTGATGAAATACTCAAACCTCTTGGTGAGAAAATTAAAGATTTTGAAAGGAAAGTTGAAGATACTTACGATAAGGAATCGAAATTGAGATTTTCGCTAAAAGAAGAGATTAAAAGGCTAGAAGAATTGAATCAGCAGGTAAGTCGTGATACGATTAATTTAACAAAAGCTTTAAAGGGTGATTCAAAAGCTCAGGGTAATTGGGGCGAAGTTGTTTTGGAAAGTATCCTTGAAAAATCCGGGCTGGTTAAAGATCGCGAGTATTTTGTGCAATCCTCATATGCAACCGAAGATGGAAGACGGATGCAACCTGACGTCATTGTTACTTATCCAGGAAAGCGCAATGTTGTAATTGATTCAAAAGTATCGTTAACAGCTTACGAGAGATACACTTCGTTAGAAGCGGACGACTTACGTGAAAAGGCCTATAAGGAGCATATCATCTCACTTAAAAGCCATATCAATGAATTAAGTTCAAAGAATTATCAGGATTTATACCAGCTTAACAGCCTTGATTTTATAATGATGTTTTTACCATTGGAACCTGCCTATTTATTAGCAGTTCAGCGTGAACCGGAATTGTGGAATTATGCCTATGATAAGCGTATTTTGCTAATTAGCCCTACCAATTTAATTGCTGCTTTAAAGATGGTGGAGAGCCTTTGGAGACAAGAATATCAGGGACAAAATGTAAAAGAGATTGCCCGTCAAAGTGGAAAACTGTATGATAAATTTGTGGGATTAGTTGAAGATTTAATTGATGTTGGAAATAAATTAAAAGGGACTCAAAATTCTTATGAAACGTCTATGAAAAAATTATCCACAGGGCAAGATAACCTTTTAAGAAAAGTTGAAAATATTAAAAAACTTGGTGCTAAGACTAGTAAATCAATCCCAGCAAAATTACTTGAAAGATTAGAAAATGAAGATGAATAATTAAAATTGCTATTTTGAATAAGGAAGAAATTATTTTTGGTACCAGGGCAATCATCGAAGCCATCAAATCAGGAAAAGAAGTCGATAAGGTGTTAGTTCGAAATGGCTTGAGAAATCCGCTATTTATAGAATTGAATGAATTGCTGAAAGAATATAATATCCCAATTCAAGGTGTGCCTATCGAAAAACTAAATCGAATCACCACTAAAAATCATCAAGGGACCATTGCCTTCATTTCACCGGTTTCATTCCAACCCATTGAAGAAATAATACCGCTTATTTATGAAAAAGGGGAGGTTCCATTAATTCTGATTCTTGATCGGGTTACAGACGTCAGGAATTTAGGGGCAATTAGTCGTACGGTAGAATGTACAGGTACTCATGCCATTGTTATTCCTGCCCGTGGAAGTGCGCAAATCAATGCTGAGGCGATTAAAGCATCTGCAGGAGCATTAAATTTAGTTCCTGTTTGCAGATCATTTAACTTAAAAGAAACCATCGATTTTTTAAAAGAGAGTGGATTACAGATTGTAGCTGCGACCGAAAAAACGGATATAAATTATACAGAAGTTGATTATCATCAACCTACAGCTATTATAATGGGATCGGAGGACCGGGGTATATCTGAAGAATATTTAAAAAGATCCGACCATCAGGTTAGTATTCCTGTTCTGGGAAAAATCGGGTCTTTGAATGTTTCGGTAGCTTCAGCAGTGATACTTTACGAAGTGATTCGTCAACGAAGCAAAACAGAGTTCTAGATAATGGACAAAAAAAAAGTCCCTAAAATGGGACTTTCTCGCTATTTTTTTAAAATTATCTTCTGGCTTCTTTAATTCTGGCTTTTTTGCCTCTGAGTGCCCTAAGATAAAAAATTCTTGCCCTACGTACAACACCTTTTTTGTTTACTGCAATTGAATCAATAAAAGGGGAAGCTAATGGAAAAATTCTTTCTACACCAATATTATTAGAAATTTTTCTAACAGTGAAGGTTTCTGTAGCCCCACTTCCTGATCTTTGCAATACGATCCCTTGATAATTTTGCAACCTTTCTTTATCGCCTTCTTTAATTTTATATGTAACAGTAATGGTGTCTCCTGCCTTGAAATTTGGGTATTCTTTTACAGTGGTTAAGTCTTCAACATGCTGTAACAACTCGTTCTTGCTCATCTTATTGCTTTTAAATGGGTTTCTTCAAAAATGAGTGCAAATATACGGACATATTTTTAATTAAAACAATTATCCTAAAAAAAAATACCTTCAAACTCGATATTTTAATGCTATCTGCTTCAATTTAAAGATTTTTGCAATTTATGATTTGTTTATCTTTCATTAAAAGCTCATTCATCTTCCATTAAAAGCTCTGGTCTTCGCTCTTTTGTTCTTATCATTGATTGATCATATTTCCATTTTTGAATTTCTTTATCGTTACCCGAAAGCAGAATATCAGGAACCTGCATTCCTTTATATTCTCTGGGTCGGGTATAAACAGGCGGCGATAGCAATTGATCCTGAAATGAATCAGATAGGGCAGAGGTTTCATCACCTAATACACCGGGGATCAATCGTACAATGCTGTCGGTAAATGCTGCAGCAGCCAATTCTCCTCCAGATAAAACATAATCCCCAATTGAAATTTCGCGGGTAATCAAATGTTGCCTGACTCGTTCATCAACACCTTTATAATGACCGCATAACAGAATAATGTTCTTCAAACTAGAAAACTGATTTGCCAACGACTGATTAAATAACTCACCATCCGGACTTAAATAGATAATTTCATCATAATCCGTTTTTGATTTTAAGGCGGTAATACAATTATCAATAGGTTCGATCATCATCACCATTCCGGCACCACCTCCAAACGCATAATCATCCACACTTTTGTATTTATTATTCGAATACGCCCTTAAATCGTGAAGGTTGATGCTAACAAGTTCTTTATCCTGCGCACGTTTTAATATTGAATGATTAAATATCCCATCAAACATTGCAGGAAATAAAGTTATGATATCTATTTTCATTCATTTAGTGTTTGTAACAATCTGACAAAAATAGCTAAATATTGAAGTATTTTTGGCTTAAATAACAGATATTTGAGAAAGGTTATTCTTATAAGTTTTGAAAATGAGCCTAAATCGATTAAAAATAATTATCATAAGTTTGTCTCTTGTTTTTCAAGTCCAAATACTAAGTGCACAAATTATTGAAGATGTGTATTTTGTAAAATTTACGGATAAGTCACAAACTGCATATTCAATCAATAATCCATCTCAATTTTTATCACTAAAAGCGCTGAATCGACGATTAAAAAATAAGATTCCGATAACTTCACAGGATTTGCCTGTTGACCAAAGCTATATCGATTTAGTAAGTGATGCAGGTGCTAAATTCATGTTCATCACTAAATGGATGAATGGAATTGGTATATCTTCAGTTGATCCGGAAGAATTAGAAACAATTGGGAATTTACCTTTTGTGGAAAGTGTTGAACTGATACATAACAATCTGTCGGTATTTGGAGAAAGTTCCGCAGACTTGCTTAAAACAGCTGTTATTAGTAATGAGGTTAGTACGGATAAAACTGATCAGATATTAAAGAGTAATAAATTAAAAAATAATGAATTAATTGCAAATTTGGATTATGGTTTTGCCGATACCCAAATTAAAATGTTGAATGGTGATTTAATGCATCAACGTGGCTTTTTAGGAGAAAATATCATGATTGCAGTGCTGGACAATGGGTTTTTAAATGTGAACAACTTAGATGCATTTGACAGTTTATGGTTCAACAATCAGGTTATTAGTACGCATGATTTTGTAATAAATGACCAAATCCAGTTCAATGCCGGTGATCATGGTGCAAAGGTATTATCTATCATGGCTGCGAATAAGCCCGGAGTATATATAGGAACAGCGCCAAAGGCAAACTATCATTTAATTCGAACTGAGATTGAGGGTTCCGAATCATTATTAGAAGAATATTTGTGGATGTGTGGTGCTGAGTATGCCGATAGCATAGGGGCAGATATTATTAATTCGTCGCTGGGATACACCGAATTTGATGATGTAACCCAGAATCATCAGTATTCAGATATGGACGGAAATACAACAATTGTTACCAGAGCTGCCGATATTGCTGCCTCAAAGGGGATCTTGGTTATTAACAGCGCCGGAAACTCTGCCAATAAACCCTGGCGATATATTGGTGCTCCTGCCGATGGCGATAGTGTCATGGCTGTTGGTGCTGTTGATGAAAACAGGCTCTGGACACAATTTAGTTCAGTTGGCCCAACCGCGGATGGAAGAACAAAGCCCGATATCGTGGCCCAAGGCAAAAATACAGCCATCATTGAAAACAATGGTTCGGTTGTTTTTGGGAATGGAACCTCATTTTCTGCTCCAATAATAGCAGGGCTTTCAGCTTGTTTATGGCAAAGTAGGCCCGATCTGAATAATATGCAAATCAAAGAAAGTATAGAAAAAAGTGCCAATTTGTATTATTGGCCTGATTCGCATTATGGATATGGATTGCCCGATTTTAGTGTTGCCATGCAAATTGCACAAATGCTTACTTTTTCAGAAGACAAAAAACTTTCATTATTGACAATTTTCCCAAATCCGTTTATCAATAATCCAAAGCTGATTGTGTTTTCAAGTACACATGAGATGACAAATATGACCATATTGGATATTACTGGCAAAATGGTAATATCTTCAGACTATGAATTACATCAAGGCTTAAATTATATACAAATATCAAATTTGAATTTCCTTTCAGAAGGCATGTATATTCTTCACCTTAAAAATTCTGATCAAAACCTTTTCAGTAAAATAATAAAACTTTAATCACAAGGGCAGAAATAATATTAAAAGTCTTGATACTTGTATCTTGGGTCTTGTATCTCGAATTCAGATCAAAATTTATTATCAAAATAGATCACGCATTTCCACTATCCTTATCTTTGTTTCATGCTCCTAAACTGCCATACCTATTTCAGCTATAAATTCGGCGTACTCTCCGTTGAAGAGTTGATAACGGAAGCATTGAAAAATAATTATTCGGAGCTATGTCTGACAGACATCAACAGTACATCTGCTTGTATTGATTTTATCAGAATCAGCAAAGAGAAGGGATTAAAGCCCATTGTCGGTATTGATTTCAGAAATGGAGTTGACCAAAAGTATATTGGCATCGCGAAAAACAATAAAGGATTTCAGGAACTGAACGAACACCTAACGGAGTATCTGCATCAGGAAAATGTTTTTGAGAATGATGCCCCTCATTTTGAAAATGCATTTATCATATATCCTTTCATCCCAAATCAACTCAAAAAACTGAAGGAAAATGAGTTTATAGGTGTTAAGCCTGAACAGGTGAACAAATTGGTTGTTTCGCCCTGGAGAGATCATCCGTATAAATTACTCATATTGCACCCCGTTACGTTCAGGTATCAGCGCGACTTTAATATTCATCGCCTCCTGCGAACCATCGACAAAAACACGCTACTTACGCTTTTACCATCAAGCGAACAAAGCTCACCCAACGAAATAATGCCTGACAAAACGGAGCAGTTCAAATTTTGGAATGCTTATCCTCAACTGATTAACAATACCCGAAATTTTATCGACCAATGTTCAATTTATTTTGAATACGGTAAATCAAAAAATAAAGCCTCCTTTACTTCTTCCAGAGCAAACGATTATGAATTATTAAAACAAGAAGTTGAAAAAGGGGTCCTTTACCGTTTTGGAGTTGCTTCAAGTGCAGTACGTGACAGAATCAATCTGGAGTTAAAAGTCATTCAGCAAATGGATTTTTGTTCTTACTTTTTGATCAATTGGGATTTGGTGAAATTTGCCCGAAATCAGGGTTATCATTATGTCGGTAGGGGAAGTGGTGCCAATAGTATGTTGGCTTATTTATTGCGAATTACAGACGTTGATCCCATTGAATTGGATTTGTATTTTGAGCGATTTATCAATCCTTCACGAAGTAGCCCGCCCGATTTTGACCTGGATTTTGCCTCACGCGAACGCGATGCCGTCACCAAATATATTTTCGACCGTCACGGCTGGAAACATACGGCTTTAGTTGGTTCGTACAATACTTTTCAGTATCGTTCAATGATTCGAGAATTGGGCAAAGTATTTGGACTTCCGCCCGAAGATATCGATGAATTGCAAGCGAATAAAGCCCGAAAGGATCTCGATCATATTGGCAAACTGGTTTTGGGGTATGGTCAGTTGATAAAAGATTTCCCAAGTCACCTGAGCGTGCATTCCAGTGGAATTTTGATTTCAGAAAAACCTATTTCAGCGTATTGTGCAACAATGATGCCACCCAAAGGTTTCCCAACTGCACATTTTAGCATGCTGGAAGCCGAAGATTTAGGGTTAGCGAAATTTGATATTTTGGGCCAACGTGGAATAAGTAAGATTAAGGATACGGTTGATATGGTGGCACAGCGAACCAGAATAAATATCGACATTCATCAACTCGAACAATTTAAACGTGATCCGAAAGTCCGATTTTTATTGAAACAAGGGATGGCTATTGGTTGTTTCTATATTGAATCGCCAGCGATGCGTATGCTTTTAAGAAAGCTTGAAGCAGAAGATTATTTGCGTTTAGTGGCTGCAAGTTCCATCATACGACCGGGAGTTGCAAAAAGCGGCATGATGCGCGAATACATTCTAAGATATCGCGATCAGGAAAGGAGGGAAGCTGCCAAAAAAGCGTTACCGGAACTTTATAAATTACTGGAAGAAACTTATGGAGTGATGGTTTATCAGGAGGATGTGTTGAAAGTCGCCCACCTTTTTGCTAATTTGACGCTTGCCGAAGCGGATATTTTACGCAGGGGAATGTCATGGAAATTCAAGCAGCGAAACGAGTTTCATAAAGTACGGGATAAGTTTTTTGAAAATTGTCATGCAAAAGGATATCCTGATGAAACGATTATCGCAATTTGGGATCAAATCGAAAGCTTTGCAAATTATGCTTTTTCAAAAGGACATTCCGCTTCTTATGCTGTTGAAAGTTTTCAGGCTTTATATTTAAAAGCTTATTATCCGTTGGAATACATGACGGCAACCGTCAATAATGGAGGTGGTTTTTATCATACGGAATTATATTTGCATGAGGCCCGAATGCATGGAGCTATCATCGAAGCTCCCTGTATCAATCAAAGTGATAGTTCATGTATATTAATTGATAAACAAATATATATTGGTTTGGCTTTTATCAAGAATTTCGAAACAAATAGTATCAGAAATATTCTGAAAGAAAGGCAAAATGGGGTTTTTACATCCTTAGAAGAATTTGTCAGAAGGGTTGAAATAAGCCTCGATCAACTCATTATATTAATCAAAGTTGGTGGTTTCCGAACGATTAATCCAAATAAAAAAGAATTGCTTTGGGAGGCTCATCTCTATTTATCTAAAGGGAAGAAATCGAAACCAGCGAAGCAACTATTTACGGAGAAAGCAAAACGTTATCATTTACCTGATCTCACCCATCTGCCAATTGAAGATGCATTTGATGAAATCGACTTGCTTGGATTTCCGGTAAAAGCTTCACCATTTGATCTCTTAAAAGAAAAACCTGATCTTCAACTGAGAGCCAAAGATTTGAAATCAAAGATAGGCAAACAAGTAGAAATGCTCGCATATTTGGTACATGTGAAAGGTACCTTGACCGGCGAGGGTAAACGCATGAGTTTTGGAGTGTTTACTGATCTGGATGGGGAATGGGTCGATACGGTTCAGTTTCCGGAAACCGCTAAGCAATACCCGTTTCTGGGATATGGGTGCTATATTTTAAAAGGCAAGGTAGTCGAAGAATTTGGGTTTATCAGTATAGAGATAAATCGGCATAAACGGTTAAAAAATCTGACTATAGATGATTGCTAAATTGTAAGTTGGTGTATCAGTAAATTATTGAGTAAAACTAAAGGATTCCGATCAGTGTCCTGCGATTATTACATTTTCAAATTGGCACACTTGCCTGCTGCCTTTTCAAATTATCAAATTCCTAATTCACCAATCCACGAATCGACCAATCAACACATTAACTAATTTCTTTTCAAGCTTTTCTCATTCATGTTGATTAAAACAGTACTTTTGCACCTCCAAAAAAGAAGTATGCAATCGATTCGAAATATAGCCATTATCGCGCACGTAGATCATGGCAAAACAACCTTAGTAGACAAGATCATAGCCGAATGTAAGACGCTTGATCAAAGAAAAGAAGTTACAGATTTGCTGTTGGACAGCAACGATTTAGAACGCGAAAGAGGGATTACCATTCTATCAAAAAATGTATCTGTAAATTATAAAAACGTTAAAATAAATATCATTGATACACCCGGACACGCTGATTTCAGTGGTGAAGTTGAACGTGTTTTAAAGATGGCCGATGGTGTTTTATTACTGGTTGATGCTTTCGAAGGTCCGATGCCACAGACCCGATTTGTATTGAACAAAGCACTTATGCTTGGATTAAAGCCAATTGTAGTAATTAATAAAGTTGATAAATTTAATTGCCGACCTGAAGAAGTACAACAGGATGTTTTTGAGTTAATGTTTAACCTTGATGCAACAGAAGATCAGTTAGATTTTGTAACCATTTTCGGTTCATCAAAGCAAGGTTGGATGACTACTGATTTGAACATTCCTTCAACCAATGTAATCCCATTACTTGATTCAATTCTTGAAAATGTTCCTGAAGCACCTTACCGTGAGGGAACCCCTCAGATGCAGATTTCATCCTTGGATCACTCAAATTATGTAGGAAGAATTTCAATTGGACGAATTTTTAGAGGTGATTTGTACGAAGGAAAATATTATACCTTATGTCAAAAAGCCGGCAAAAGGACTAAGGTTAAAATTAAGGAATTATTCATTTTTGAAGGCCTGGGTAAAACAAAGGTACAGCAAGCCAGATCCGGTGATATCTGTGCTATTGTCGGGTTTGAGGAATTCGAAATAGGGGATACCCTTGCAGATTTAGATGCTCCAGAGCCATTGCCACGAATTGCCATCGATGAGCCTACCATGAGTATGCTGTTTGTAATTAATAATTCACCCTTTCTGGGTCAGGAAGGTAAATTTGTTACATCACGTCACTTGCGCGAACGCCTGTTTAAGGAAATGGAAAAAAATCTTGCCTTAAAAGTGGAATTAACGGATAAGGAGGATCGCTTTTCCGTATTCGGCAGGGGAATACTCCATCTCTCCATTTTAATTGAGACGATGCGTAGAGAAGGTTATGAATTTCAGGTTGGTAAACCAAAAGTGATTTTTAAAACCATAGATGACATTAAATGTGAGCCTTTTGAAACCTTAGTTATTGATGTTCCTGAACAATTTGCAGGAAAAGCAATCGAACTTGTTTCTCAAAAGAAAGGTGAATTACTGGTTATGGAACCAAAAAGTGATTTACAACATCTTGAGTTTATTATTCCTGCTCGTGGATTGATTGGTTTAAGAAACAATGTTTTGACAGCCACAACAGGCACTGCTGTTATGACCCACCGATTTAGCGGTTATCAGGCATATAAAGGTGAAATAAACGAAAGAATGGCCGGATCACTGATAGCGATTGAAGGAGGACAGGCATTGGCTTACGCACTTTTCAGGCTATCGGATAGAGGTAAGTTTTTCATTGACCCGGGTGAACAAATCTATAAAGGACAAGTCATTGGTGAACATACGCGCGATAATGATATAGATGTCGCTGCTACAAAAGGGAAAAAGCTGACCAATATGCGTGCATCGGGTACAGATGAATCTACTAAAGTATCGCCAAAAATTCAATTTTCATTGGAAGAAGCCATGGAATACATTAAAGAGGACGAATACCTTGAAATAACCCCAAAGAGTCTTAGGATGCGAAAAATTAGTTATAAAGTAGCTAAGTTTCAGTAATATCCATATGAAATAAATAGAAAAGGATGGTTCTGGGATTAGAGCCATCCTTTTTTTGTACAAAAAAGCTGACTAGAATGAGTAGTTTTCAATTCAAAACATTTTTCATTGACCCATAATAAGTGACAAATTAATAGTTTATTATAGAAGAGATTTACGATTTATACTTAAAAAGAAACATTCTCTTTTTATTTTTTTAAATTTTGAGATGATTACTATTTTTTCTTGATATTTTATAAAAACTATTTACATTTGCCCCCATCTATGGATAAGACAACGACATATCAGATTTTAAAACTA
>PHDM01000056.1 GCA_002840985.1 Bacteroidetes bacterium HGW-Bacteroidetes-17 | reverse complement strand
TATTCAATTTAATCTGTTTATAAGCTTCCAGCAATTTAGCAAAGGCCATATATGCATCATCCACCCTGATCAGCGTTGCTTTAATTTCTTTTTCGGCCTTGAAATCTTTATTTACAATTACGATTGATGCTTTGGTCTGATAAATGAAATGTGTGTATTTTGGATTTGCCAGAAAACTAATGGCACCAACTTCACCTTCTTCTATCTTAGCTAGCTTTTTAACAACCACATCATGGTTTCCTTCAACTTTGCCATTCAGTATTTCAGCTATTTGCTTTGCGGTAAATTCCATTTGATTTTATATAAAGTAATTTACAAAAGTAAGGTTTCAGTCTTTATTTGGCATTAAATTTTTTGGATAACATAAAAAATGTTTGGTTACCGGTTGCGAAAGCATTGAATTGTTTAATAAATCTGAGGCAGTCACAATATCTTTGATGTCGCCGTTTTTGAATAATATATTGATCTGCCCCCCTTTCAAATTATAGGCCGAATTACTTGTACTATCGCTAATTACAAAGTATTCACATTCTTTATCGTTTAGTTGAAATTGATGTTTGACCAGCTCTTTTATTTTTTGAATTTTCTCATGCTTAAAGGCCTTGTCCTGGATTTCGATGCGAAATAAGTTTCGGTTCACGATACAATGACTTAGGTACGAAAGGATCGGATCTTTGTGTTTCGTCCATTCTTTTATGGATGCCATGATATCAAAATCGTCAAGTTGAGAATAGGCTGATATGGCTGTTGAATCCTCGCTGAAACGAGTTTTATCAAAATTATTTTTCAGAAAAGTACTTAAAGCTGAAGTTGCAAAAAGTACTTCCCCTTCTTCTGTTAATAATTTTGCACGTTTCAAAATACGCATCAAAATATGTTCCGCGGCCAGTACAGTTTTATGCAAATAAACCTGCCAATACATCAATCGACGCGCAATAATAAATTTTTCAACAGAATAAATACCCTTGGCTTCAATTACCAATTCATCATCAACGAGTTGAAGCATTTTTATGATTCGGTCGGCATTGATGTTACCTTCAGCCACACCGGTAAAAAAGCTATCTCGTTTTAGATAATCCAAACGATCCATGTCGAGTTGGCTCGATACCAACTGATGAAGATATTTTTTTGGATAAGTATTTTTGAAAATTTGAATCCCGATCCTGAGTTGTCCTTTAAATTCTTCATTCAGAAGATTCATGTAAATCCCTGAAATTTCTTCGTGATGCAACTTTTCGACAAGTGAATGTTCAAGGGTATGAGAATAGGGGCCATGTCCGACATCATGCAATAAAATGGCAATTTCAACACCAAGTTCTTCTTCTGCGCTGATTTGATGACCTTTCTCCTTTAAAACAGCAATAGCCTGACAGGTCAAATGCATCGCCCCTATCGAATGATGAAAGCGGGTATGCAATGCGCCAGGATAAATTAAATGAGTGAGACCCAATTGACGGATTCTTCTCAGCCGCTGAAAATAAGGATGTTCGATCAGGTCAAAAATCAAATCATGAGGGATGCTGATAAATCCATAAACCGGATCATTGAATATTTTTCTCTTGTTCGGGCTGCGTAGATTCACTTTTATCTTTAAATTTGGGTTACATTTGTAATTCAGTGCATTGGTTGTATTCCTTATTCAATATTACAATTTTTTTTACAACCGTCAAATTTATTCGGGTTCCGAATTAATTGAAACGTCGTTAGTTTATGAATAAAGTAAAGATACTTTGGGTTGATGATGAAATTGATTTGTTGAGATCACAGATCCTATTTCTGGAACAGAAGGGATATGAGGTTTCTGTTTCGAACAATGGAGATGAGGCTCTGGATATGATCAACGATGAGGTATTCGACATCATATTTTTAGATGAAAATATGCCCGGATTATCAGGTCTTGAAACCCTGAGTGCGATAAAGGGTATTTACCCGGGTCTTCCAGTGGTCATGATTACTAAAAGTGAAGAAGAGGCGATTATGGATGATGCAATTGGATCACAAATCTCTGATTATCTTATCAAGCCCGTAAACCCAAATCAAATCTTACTTTCCCTGAAAAAAAACCTGGATCATCGAAAATTAATCAGTGAGAAATCAACACATTCCTATCAAAAAGAGTTTCGGGACATTGGGATGGAAATTAATAATAATCTTGATTTTGATGAGTGGGTTGACATTTATAAAAAGTTGACCCGTTGGGAATTGGAACTTGAGAAATCCAAGGATGACGGGATCATGGAAGTGCTAAAAATGCAGAAAGATGAAGCCAATCAGGGTTTTACGCGCTTTATTGAGCAGAATTATTTAGATTGGATTCAGGCAAAGTCACCTCATCGACCGGTATTATCTCACACCTTGATTAAAGAAAAACTTTTACTCTTGTTAGATGAAGAAGATCCTGTATTTTTATTACTCATCGATAATTTAAGGTATGATCAATGGAAAGCTATTCAACCTTTGATCGAAGAGTTTTTCAGAGTTGAAAAGGACGAAATTTATTACAGTATTTTACCTTCAACAACGCAATATGCCAGAAATGCAATATTTGCCGGACTGATGCCGATTGATATTGAGAAGAAATACCCAAAATACTGGACCAGAGAAGAGGATGAAGGAACCAAAAATCAATATGAAGGAGAATTATTAGGGGAGCAACTTAAGCGATACCGAAAAGATGTCAGGTATTCCTATCATAAAATATTAAACCTGACTGCCGGAAGGAAATTAGTTGATAACTTGCCAAATTTGATGAACAATAAATTGAACGTCATCGTTTATAATTTCGTTGATATGCTATCGCATGCCCGAACTGATATGGAAATTATCAGAGAGTTGGCCGATGATGAGCCTGCCTACAGATCATTGATGGTTTCATGGTTTAAATATTCTACACTATTCGAAGTGATCAAATATCTATCAACTCAAAAAGTCAAATTAGTAATAACCACCGATCATGGTTCAGTAAAGGTTAATAATGCGGTGAAAATAGTTGGGGATCGGGAAACCAATAAAAATTTAAGGTATAAAAACGGCAGAAATCTTAATTTTGAATCAAAGGATATATTTGAAATGAAAGATCCGGAGAAAGGATTTTTACCCAGAACAAATATGAGTTCAAGTTTTGCCTTTTGCAAAAAAAATGATTTTTTTGCTTATCCGAATAAGTATAATTATTATGCAAATTTTTATAAAAATACGTTTCAGCATGGTGGGATTTCAATTGAAGAATTGCTCATCCCATTTATAACTTTAACTGTAAAGTAAGATGGAGCAATCATTTATATGTCGTACACTTGATGATCTTCAGGGTATTGCTGAAAAAATGCTGGAGTTATTTCCTAAAGATCGGATATTTGCATTCGAAGGAAGCATGGGTGCCGGTAAAACAACTTTCATCAAAGTTTTATGCAAGAATCTGGAAGTAATGAATGAAGTTGTAAGTCCGACTTTTGCCATCATTAACGAATATCATTCCAATAAAGTCGGTCCCATCTATCATTTCGATTTTTACCGCATTAACAAGATTGAAGAGGTGATGGATATCGGCTACGAAGACTACTTGTATAGCGGTAACTATTGTTTGATGGAATGGCCGGAAAAGATAGAAAAACTTTTACCGGAGAATATCGTATATGTCACCATTCAAAATCTGGATGATAGATCCAGAAGTATTCACGTTAAGAAAAAATAAGATGAGTGCTGAGCAAAGTGGGTTCTATAAATTTTCTCATTCCGAAAATCTGATGCCACAGGAAGAAAAACTTGAAATTCAAAGTGGATGTGCAAGTTTGACAATTGGATTGCCTAAGGAAATATCCAAAACAGAAAGTAGAATTTGTTTGGCACCGGAAGCGGTGAAAATGCTCGTTGAAAATGGACATCGGGTTATTGTGGAAAAAGATGCAGCAGAATCTGCCCGGTTTACTAATCATCAGTATGCTGAGGCTGGAGCTGACATTGTTGAGCATGCCAGAGAAGTATTCGTAGCAGATATTATCCTAAAAGTTGCCCCTTTGACCATAAAGGAAACAGCCGTTGTAAAAGACAGGCAAGTTATTTTTTCAGCACTTCATTTGAGTAATCAAAGTAAGTCTTTTTTTAAATCCCTGATTAGTAAAAAGGTAACAGCTATTGCATTTGAAAACATTAAAGATAAATCGGGAGCATATCCTGTAACACGCTCTATGAGCGAAATAGTTGGCAATGCTTCCATTTTATTGGCGGCTGATTATTTAAGCAATCCTGAATATGGAAAGGGCGAAATGCTTGGAGGTTTTCCGGGAATTCGTCCAACTGAAATTGTTATAATTGGTGCCGGAACCGTTGCCGAAAATGCAGTAAGAACTGCTTTAGGAATGGGTGCATTTGTGAAAGTTTTTGATCGGTCAATTTATAAGCTTGAACGTATTCAACGAAATTTAAATCATCGATTGTTTACTTCAGTATTACAACCAAAATTGTTAGAATCTGCTTTGCAAACAGCCGACGTCGTTATTGCTGCCATGCATTCTGCAAATGGGAGGGCACCATTCGTAATTAGCGAAGGAATGGTACAAAAAATGAAATCCGGATCAATCATCATCGATGTGAGCATCGATCAAGGTGGTTGTGTTGAAACATCAGAAATAACAAATCACCTGAATCCCGTTTTTAAAAAACATGGAGTCACGCATTATTGTGTGCCAAATATCGCATCGATCGTACCTCATACTGCTTCTTTTGCTTTCAGTAATTTCTTTACACCGATTTTATTGAAAATTGGCGAGGCCGGAGGATTGGAAAAATATCTCATGCAAGATTATGGTTTTTGTAAAGGAATATACTTGCTCAATGGAATCGTTACCAATAAACAGGTGGGCAAGAACTTTAACCTGCCATATCAGGATCTCGATTTATTGATGGCAGCTTTTGGTTAAAAATTAAGTTGCACTTTAATCACCTGATTTTTTATTCCTACTTTTGTAATAAAAAACCAACAAAAGTGAGCCAATTAAAAATGCATCCAATCCATATTGATGATATGGGATTTCAAAATTTTCAGGAAATCCTTCGATCCTTTCAAAATCAGAAAATTTTCTTGCTTATCGACGAAAATACAAGAGCGTTTTGTGTACCATTAATACAAACTATCGTAACTGATTTTAAAATTATTGTGATAGAAATTAAAAGTGGTGAGATAAATAAAACCCTTAAAACCTGCGAATTTATTTGGGAGAAGCTGTTAACTCATCAAGCTGATCGTAATTCGTTACTTATAAATTTAGGGGGAGGTGTAATAACCGATATCGGCGGTTTTGTAGCGGCTACTTATAAACGAGGAATTAACTTCCTGAATATTCCTACTACGGTGTTGGGTGCAGCAGATGCCGCAATTGGCGGAAAAACCGGAATTGATTTTAAAATGTTCAAAAATCAAATCGGGATTTTCACCACACCTACTGCCGTGATCATCAATTCTGATTTTTTCAAAACATTACCCATTCGCCAGGCCTCTTCAGGATTGGCAGAAATTATTAAAAGTGCATTGATCGCGAATAAGGAATTATGGCAGATTTTGTTAGATAAGCCTGTTTTACAAATTATGAATTGGGATCGCATCATCAATGAATCAGTTAAGGTCAAAACAGATATTGTTTCAAGGGATCCTTTCGAACAAGGTGATAGAAAGTTATTGAATTTTGGGCATACCATTGGCCATGCCGTCGAATCATTTTCATTAAAACACGATGAAGATCCACTTTTACATGGTGAGGCAATTGCGCTTGGAATGATATGCGAATCATATATTTCAATGAAGAAGCTTTCACTCAGCCAGGTTGAGTTTGATCAAATCTTAGAATATCTATTCAACCATTATCATGCATACGATATAAATCCTAAAAGTATTGATGATATTATTTCACTGATGATTCAGGATAAGAAAAATACTGACAATCAAATAAATTTTACATTAATCAATGAAATTGGGAATGGGGAAATCAATCAATTTGTTGATGCCATTGAAATAAGGAAAGCCCTGGAATTCTACATCGAGTACATTAATTCTACTTACTAATGAATCAGATTGTTATAAGCAAAGCCCAAAAATCACTGAATGGATGTATCACATTACCTGCTTCCAAAAGTGAAAGTAACCGTGCTTTAATGATTAAAGCATTGTGTCAGGAAGGGATTTTGATCCAGAATTTATCGGATGCTGAGGATACGCAAATATTAAACAAATGTTTGAGGTATATTGAAACTTGCGGGTTTTCAGGAATTCCTATGGTTGTTGATGCCAAAAATGCAGGAACGGTCTATCGTTTTCTAACCGCTTACCTTGCAATACGTTCAGGAAAATGGTTACTTACCGGAAGCGAAAGAATGCAGGAACGACCGATTGAACAATTGGTTCTGGCATTAAATCAAATTGATGCTGATATTTCTTATACCCATGAGAAAGGTTATCCACCCTTATTAATTAATGGGAAAAAATTAAAGGGCGGTCAAATAAATCTTGATTCAGGAATTAGTAGTCAATATATCACTGCATTGCTTTTGACAGCCCCCTTATTAATTAATGGATTAGAAATAAGGTTAGTAGGGGATTTGATATCACAACCTTATGTTCAAATGACCATTAAAATTATGGAGCATTTCGGAGTAAAGGTTGAGTACTCCGATCGACTCATAAAAATTGAGCATCAATCCTATATTAAGAATGTATTTACTGT
The DNA here is from genome assembly GCA_002840985.1 of Bacteroidetes bacterium HGW-Bacteroidetes-17. Taxonomy (GTDB): domain Bacteria; phylum Bacteroidota; class Bacteroidia; order Bacteroidales. The sequence goes on along the minus strand of PHDM01000056.1, from coordinate 13,508 downwards.
TGGCCCCGATTGGTCCGCAGCATCATATTGGTACGAAATGGCGGCTTTATGTGATGAGGTTGACATTCTTATACCGGATTTAAAAAAAGAAAGTATGCAAGGTGATCGCGTATTGCCGGAAATTTTTGATCTGCTGGGTGTAAGTTCGGAATTTACTTTAGAAGGTTTGAAACTGAAAAAACAAAATCGAAAGGTTAGTTACTTCGAATACGACTTTATTGATTGCCCTGATCTAGCACAAGCTGTTATAGTAACTTGCGTGGGACTGGGTATCGAAGGTTCTTTCAAAGGTTTACAGAGTTTAAGAATTAAAGAAACGGATCGGATTGCAAGTCTTAATAATGAAATAAGTGTTTTTGGGTTTTCCATTGTGGAGGAAAATCCTACATTATGGAGCCTGGTTAGACATTCGCAAGATGTCAATTTTCCAGTAAACCATGTTGTTAATACCTATGACGATCACCGCATGGCTATGTCGTTGGCGCCGCTTTGCCTACTCACTAATAAGATGATGGTGGAAGATCCGGATGTGGTTAAAAAATCATATCCTAGATTCTGGAAAGATTTAGAATCCGTGGGCTTTATAATTCATCGTTTCTAGATCATTATTTTATATATTTTTGTAAAAATTAGCGCTGTACAAATTATGATAGTTGATATTTTTATTCCATGTATTGTTGATCAATTTTATCCTCAAACAGGTTTTAATATGATCAAGATTCTTGAAAAATTAAATATTGCAGTGCATTATAATCAAGAGCAAACCTGTTGTGGGAAGACGGCATTTGATGCCGGATTTTGGGATGAAGCCAAAGAAATCGGGGATAAATTTATTCTTGATTTTCCAAATAACAGGCCCATTGTAAGCCCAACAGCTGCTTGTGTTAGTATGGTTCGTAATAATTATGGTGAATTGTTTTATAACAGCGCTTTGCATAATGAATATCGACAGATTCAAAAAAACATGTACGAGTTTACCGAATTTTTGGTAAAAGTTCTAAAAGTGACAGATGTGGGTGCAGAGTTTAATGCAAAGGTTACCTATCACGAATCCTGTTCATCTTTAAGAGGGCTTGGTGCAAATAATGAAGCCCGCCAGTTATTGAAAAATGTAAAAGGGTTGGAGCTGGTCGAAATGAAAGACCGTGAAGTTTGCTGTGGTGCAGGGGGAATGCTTCCATTAAAAAATGAAGCCATCTCTTCTGCAATGGCGGAGCAAAAAGTATTAAATGCCATTGATACAGGAGCCGAATATATTGTTTCAACTGATTTGTCCTGTTTAATGCATCAGGAGAGTTACGCTAAAAAGAATAATTTACCTATCAAGATTATTCACATCATTGATGTTTTGGCTTCCGGTTGGTAAAATCCGATCTGTTCAAATTTTAGTGAAATAACGTGGATTCAATATACAAGACAAGAGATTCAAGATTCAAGACACAAGATTCAAGATGTTGATCCATGGTCTAATATCTAAAGTCTAACGTCTTATTTTATTTCATCAGTTGTTGAAGCTCGAAAATCGATTCGGCTTTCCCTAAAATCTTCTTCCTTTCATCTAATAAAAACATAGAAGGAGTTGAATGTATTCCATAATCCATCACGGCTTTGCCATCCCAACCTTTAAAATCGGCAATGGTGTTCCATTCAGGTTCAAATGTTTTCAGAAAAGTATTCAGATCTGTTTTTGAAGTATCAATTGAGATGCTTATCATAGCTAACTTGTCTTTTTGACTTTGATAAAAACGATCTAATTCAGGGAGCAAATTTTTACAATGAGGGCACCAGCTTGCCCAAAAAACAACAATTGTGTATTTCGATTTTATTTCATTTAAATGGATGGTATTTCCTGCCAGATCGGTCCCAAATATATTCGGTGCCAGATTACCAGGAGCTAATTTTTTAATGGTATTCAGTCTTTCCTTTAGTGAATTTGAATCTCCAGGCATATCGCAATTTTCAGGATTTGATAACCAATCAGCCATATGCGTAATCACTTTATTAAAGCCATAATTCTCAAATCCGTTGATCAGGTAATCAATCACAAAATTATGAATCTCAATATTTGATTTGGTATGGGTGAGTATAACATCCACAGCTTTGATAAATTCATCCTCTAATTGATCTTTGTTTAAATTTTGATTTTGATATAGTGAAAGATAAGATAAAACTGTGGTGGTGATCACGTTGCTTCTCAGTAAAGATTCATTATCAAAATTTACAGATTCGAAATAATGTTCCCTTAAATACATTTGCTGCTGATCGGGATTAAGATCAGGTATTAGAAGAGGCTTTTGTTCCATTGCAATTAATGCGGCGGCATAAGTATCTTTATTTCGGTAAAGCAGATCACGTGTAAACTCCGACAACCCTTTCTGAATACTATGGAATTCTGACGAAATGGTTTTAAAAAAATCATCTGTTTTTGGATAATACATCATTACGGGTTGTAATAATTCCAGTCTATACTGATCGTAATTCTTGCGCAGGAGATATTTATAATACGTTTTATTTTCAATCGATTCTTTAACAACAATGGAGTTAATCGGGTCGCTCACATTACTTTCAAAAATTATATTTTCATAATTGAAAAGCAGGTCCAGTTTTTTATTGTTTGCAAAAAACAGCCGGTACATTCCATTGGGTTGATCCTGACTAAATATAAATTGAAAATTCCCGTCACGATCAGTTAAGGTCGAATCCAGAATATTGAGTTTATCACCATAAACACTGCTCAGAAAAACCTGGGCAGAATTATAATTTTTGATGTTTCCTTGTATTTTATATTCTTTGGCTGAAAGAAAAAATGGGATTATGATGAAAATGAAAAGTATAAATTTCTTCATGATATATCTGAATTATTGTCATTACAAAGATTGTAAAATTTAATGGAGTTCGAAAGATTTTTAAGTCGATTCGCTTCTTCAGGATGATATTTTATTTAATGCGGAATTCGAAAAATAGGATTATAAATGTTTTTTTAAATAATCCTTTTCATGGGCTATTTTTTCAAACAATTCTACAATTTCGCTTTTTCTGATTTTAATGTTTAATTGCAGGGTCTTGTTTTTCGTTTCAATTGCTTCGAACTTTTGCCTTGCCTCTGTTGCTAATTTATATGAACGATCTAAAATCTTATTAAGCTCTGTCGTATTTTTTTTCTTCGTTGATTTATTAAATTCATTCACATAAGTATTGTATAATTCTATTGCATTGAGCTCAATTTCCTGGGCTTGGTTAAATTTATCCCCTTCCAGATTATCCTGATGAATCTCAAGATTGCGGGACAGGAATTCAAGTTGATTCTGAACCAAATTGTTTCCACGTCCAAGTAATTGAATTCTGTTAATAGCATTTTGTAGTCTATTTATCTCTGTTAAATAGGGTAATTTCTCAATTAAACCTTTAGAATTGGATAGCTTCTCCGAAGCTTTATCAAAGCGACTTTGATCAAAATCACGATAACTGATTAAATTTTCCGATAATTGCCAGATCGGATCAAAAGGCATGTGAGTTTTGATAAATTCCGAAGGATCAACTTTATAATATTCGGGTGAAAATTTCTTAACGTAATTCGATTTGTTAAGTTTTAAGTTGGAACCCTTGACTTGAAAGTATCCCGCAGCCCATGTTGGGTCAAATAAATACCAATTATCATTTATTTTGACTGCATTCCAGGCATGTCCTGATGAGGTAATCACCTGTTCATTTTGACGGGAGTAACCGGAAATTACATAAGAATCAAAACCTAATTTTATTGCCAACTCGTTAAAAATTTCCGCAAACGCCTGGCAAACACCACGTTTTTTTCGCAGGGCATCATTGATAAGTGCTTGATTTGATTCATACAGTACATCCCTGTTTAAATCTTCAACAGCATAATCAATATTGGTGGCTGTCCAATAAAAAGCAGCTTTTAACTGATCCTCCGAATGTTTGAATTCAGATTTGACATAGTTGGCAACAGATTCGGTAGCTGTAGATTTGGATTTTGGTATTTTGCTAATAATGGTGGCAATATGTTCGAAGGCACTTTTTTGTGAGAGACAGGGAACTGATAAGAGCAAGATTAGAATTATTAGTATTGGCTTCATAAATGTCTTTAAAAAATAATAACGTCGAATTTAGTAAAATCTTTTTTGAGCTTACGAATATTTACTTCTTTTATAAATGACCACTCCAAAAAATGATTTTCCCTTGTCGGCACAATTCATGGCTTTTAATTACAATGCACTTATCTTGCAAAAAAACAATATTTTTGCCACTTGAATCAATAAATATGATGACTGAAAAATATACAGCCAAAATTTCAAAAGAGCTAGGAATTACAGAAAAGCAGGTAGCAGCAACTTTATCCTTACTCGCGGAGGGCTCAACTATTCCATTTATCGCGAGATATAGAAAAGAGAGAACCGGAACACTTGATGAAGTTCAAATTGCCAGCATTCGTGATCGGGAACAACAATTGATTGAATTGGATAAACGAAGAGATGCCATCCTGGCTTCAATTGAAGAACAGGGTAAACTCAGTGAAGAGTTAAAGTTGCAAATTGTTCTGGCAGAGACAATGGCTGAGCTTGAAGACTTGTACTTACCTTACAAACAAAAGCGCAAAACAAGAGCGAGCGTAGCCATAGAAAAGGGATTAGAGCCTTTGGCTCAATTGATAATGCAACAAGATTTTATCGACTTGACTTTAAAAGCAGAATTCTTTATTAATGAAGAAAAAGAAGTGAATTCATTGGAAGATGCTTTGGCCGGGGCGAGAGATATTATTGCCGAATGGATCAATGAAGATCAGACTGCCAGAAAGAGAATCCGTAGTTTCTTTCAGAAAACGTCCATCATTAGTTCGAAAGTTGCAAAAGGAAAAGAAGAAGCTGCCGCGAAATATCAAAATTATTTTGATAGCAATGAAAAAATAATGGAAGCCCCATCACATAGGGTACTTGCAATGTTTCGTGGAGAAAACGAAAAGCTTTTAAAATTAAAATTAGTTGCAGATGAGGAAATGGCTTTTGAATTATTGAAACGCATTTTTATAAAAAATAAGAGTGAATCAGCTGAGCAGGTGAATTTGGCGATACAGGATAGTTATAAACGGTTGCTGGCCCCCTCGATGGAAACTGAAATCAGGAATCAGGTTAAAGAACAAGCTGATATTGGTGCCATTAAAGTTTTTGCTGAGAACTTAAGACAATTATTGCTTGCCCCTCCAATGGGACAAAAAAGTGTGTTGGCCATTGATCCAGGGTTTCGAACCGGCTGCAAAGTTGTTTGCCTCGATCAACTGGGAAATCTGGTGCATAATGAAACGATTTATCCACATCCTCCGCAAAATGAAAAAAATCAGGCGATGCATAAAATTGCCAGTTTGGTAAATGCATATAAAATTGAGGCTATTGCCATTGGCAATGGAACTGCAGGGCGTGAAACTGAGGACCTGATACGAAGGGTCCACTTTGATCGTAAATTGGTTTCTGTAATGGTTAATGAAAACGGGGCATCCGTTTATTCAGCTTCGGCTGTTGCAAGAAAAGAGTTCCCCGAATATGATGTAACGGTGAGAGGTGCTGTTTCAATTGGCCGTCGGCTAAAGGATCCGTTGGCCGAATTGGTGAAAATAGATCCTAAATCAATAGGAGTGGGGCAATATCAGCATGATGTCAATCAAGGCGAATTGAACAAATCTTTGACAGATGTTGTAGAAAGTTGTGTCAACTCTGTCGGTGTCGAATTGAATACAGCCAGTGAAGAGTTGCTCTCACACGTTTCCGGTTTAGGTCCGGGACTAGCGAAAAGTATTATTGAATACAGAAAAGAAAATGGAGCTTTCAAATCAAGGAAAGAATTATTAAAAGTATCACGATTCGGACAAAAAGCATTTGTTCAGGCTGCCGGTTTTTTAAGAATTCGTGATGCCGAAAACCCACTGGATAAAAGTGCCGTGCACCCCGAGAGTTATGGGATCGTGAAACTCATGTGCAAGAAATTGGGTTGTACTTTAGAAGAATTGATGGAGAACGAGGAGATTCGAAAGAAAGTTAATTTGCAGGATTTCGTTACCGATGAAGTTGGGATTCCTACCCTTGAGGACATTATGAGTGAGTTAGGAAAACCAGGTCGCGATCCTCGTCAAAAATTTGATTTGTTTGAATTTGATTCAGGGATTCGTTCCATTGAGGATTTAAATGTTGGAATGACATTGCCAGGTGTCGTAACCAATATAACAGCCTTTGGTGCATTTGTTGATATCGGGGTTCATCAGGATGGATTGGTCCACATCAGTAAACTGGCCGACCGCTTTGTGAAAGATCCCAACGAGATTGTAAAACTCAACCAAAAAGTAGAGGTTAAGGTAATGGAAGTTGACATTGCCCGAAAGAGGATTGCTTTATCCATGATTGATTAGTTTATCATTCTATTTCACTTTTGCCGGATTTGCAGAGATTACTAAATTCAGGCTTCATTGCATTTTACCTACCTTAAATTAGGTGAATTGCCTAATTTTTTAAAAGTCTACCCATATTTTTGATAATAACTGGAGTTTTTAATTATAGAAGTCAAAATGCACGATAGAAAGTAAAAGTTACTTGTAACTTTTTACAATCATATTAATTGGCTTCATAATTAAAAAATTATGAATAGCGTAAATAGATTTGGACCTAAGTTCGAGGTTGATTCTTATGTTAATGAAAGTGAGATTTTAGAATTGCAAATGAAGCCTTTGGATAATCGTGGGATGAATTGTGAAATTTATAGTAAAGGCTTTCTTGTGTATTATTTTAAGAGAATTGAGGGACAAACCTTGCAACTTTTCTGCTGTACCAATAGAGAATCGTATTATTTTTCAAATGATACAAGTTTCAGTTCACAAGATGATAAATCTGATTTAAAAAGCTTTTTTCTGAATTATAAAAAATCCCAATCCAGATTAAAATAGTGGATCATCCCAATCCATTTGCTCCTGATGTTATGGTATGCAAATGAAAAGGAATGATCATTCATTCAGTTCTTTATGCTAATAGTTCAAAAGCTTGAAAAATAGCTAATCCAGATCTTTATCTTGAAAACGATGTGCTTCAGCCAGCAATAATTCTAATAAATTCCATGAAAGTGGATCACCATGCATGTCGCGTTCGGGATGCCACTGAACACCCATTAAAAAAGATTTTCCTTCGGGTTCTTTCCATTCAATACCTTCAATGATTCCATCAAGTGTAGATCTTGCAGAGATCCTTAATGGCTCTCCCAGTTGGTCGATGGCTTGATGGTGGGCGGTAGTAACATTCCCACTCGTTACGTTTGTAGTCCATGCCAATTTAGTGCCGGGTTCTATAGTAACTCCATGAAGACCTTTTCTTTGGCTGTGCTTAACAATGGTGTCGACATCGGTTGGGATATCGATTATTAGACTACCACCCATGGCTACATTGATCATTTGTTGGCCACGACAAATGCCCAAAATAGGCATTCCCATCTCCAACGCTTTTTTAATTAATGCAAGCTCAAGGGTATCACGTCTAAAATCAATTTGCCCACAGCGGGCAGTGTCCGATGCCTTTCCGTACAGGCCTGGGTAAATGTCGGATCCTCCGGTGATGATTAATGCATCGCAGCTGTCCATTTTGGCTAAGGCTTCAGCCAGTGAACGCGTATACAATTCAATGACTTGCGCTGTGGAATCAGCAGAAGCAATCCAGGTGTAACAATTTTTGTTGGTTTTAGAAAGTGCGATGGTCAATGTTTTTTCGCTTGGGCTGGAACAAGAGATTATCAGAATCGAAATGAATAAATAAGCAATAAATTTAATGCACGTTTTCATGGCCAGGATTTTTTTGACAAACTATAAATTTTTGTTTTAATTAAAACAGTTGTATCGAAAAATAGGACTATCAGCTCAAATAATAATGCTTACATAAATAATGATAAGCCTCTGAAAATTCATTGTTTTCTTCTCGAAGATAAATCTCCTGTTCTTCAAGTTTGGATTTATAAAAACTAAATTCCATCAAAACACGATTGACCTCTTTTGTAGCTTTTGGCCTTATCTTAAGTTGTTTATTTAGGTAGATATTTTCAATTAAAGTTATGTCTTTAAAGTTTTTACTCTCTGTATAAGGTAGAATCAAACACGCTTTTCCTTTTGGTGTCAATAAATTTGCAATGCCATGAGCCAGTTCTTCATAACTGAGTTCGCCGGTATGTTTTGAACGTGTTTTATTTTTGTCCGGAGACTTTAAAGAGTCAATAAAAAAAGGGGGGTTACTTACTATCAAATCATACTTCTTTGATTCTGATTTGCAAAAATCATTGAGTGAATAATGTTTTGCCATGATTTGATCCGCCCACTTTGATTTCTGAAAATTATTATTGGCTTGATCGACTGAATTTTTGTCGATATCAATGGCTTGAATTTGTGCTTTTGCTCGTTGAGCAAGCATCAGCGAAATAACCCCGGAGCCTGTACCAATCTCCAAAATAGAATTTGCATCCTTAATTTCGGCCCAAGCTCCCAATAAAACGGCATCAGTACCCACTTTCATGGTCGATTGATCATCTTCAATACTGAATTGTTTGAATTGGAAAGACATGATTAATTTGATAATGAGTTAATTTGAAAATGTGCTGATGTTTTTTATGTATAGATGTTCAAAGGTTCAGAAGTTCCTGTTGTAAAAACAATTGCATTGCTATTGAATGTCCATTAATGTCTATTGAATGTCCACGATATGTCCGTTGAATTATCAAAATCTATCAATTATAAATAAATTTCAATCAACCCATCCGGTGCTTCAATGTCAATACGTTTTTTATCCCGGTCCACATCTTTGATAATCTCATCAGTGATGGGGATCAGGATTTCTTTGTCGTCAAAATTAATTTGAAGTATGGCCTGATAAGTCTGATCTAGAACTGTTTCGACTAATCCAACATAGCCATGTGTTTTATCGTAAACTTCATATCCTGTAACTTCATGAAAATAGAATTTATTGCCATTAAGTTCAGGCAAACAGCTAAGCGGAAGATAAAGCGAACAACCTTGAAGTAATTTGGCAACATCTGTGTTGTCAATATTTTTAAATGCAACATTGGCCTTATCGTCTGTAATCACAATTTCTTCAATTGGATAATTAACCAATTGATCTTTAATTGCAACACTTATTTCTTTTAAATTTTTATAATAGCCTGGGTTGTCAGTGTCGAGTTGGATTCGAAGGATACCCTTATTACCAATGGCTTTTACAATATATCCTAAATAGTAATGATTACTTATATCCATTTTTTTAGGGTTAAATGTACAAAAAAAAAGGCCGAATGTTTTCATCCGGCCCATTCATAAATTTAACAGTGTTTATTCTGCTTTTGTTTCTTCCGATTCTTCTTTTGCTTCTTCAGCTACAGGTTCTTCGACAACAGCCTCAGCTGCAGGTTCAACAACTTCTGCGACTGCAGGAGTTTCTTCTACGACTTCAGCTTTAGGTTCTTCAACAACTGTTTCAACCACTTCTTCAACTACCTCCGGTGCTTCTTCTTCAATTTTAGCAGGTCGGGATGCAGCTATTTCAGCAGCTCTTTTCTTTGCCACCTCAGCAGCTCTTTCTTCTTTAATTTTCACTTCGGCTTCATGACGGGCCTTAAGTTCGTCTTTGCTTAGTGATTGTGTTTCTTTTAGCTTTCCTTCAATTTTAGCTTCTTTTTCTTTCAGCCAAATTTGAAATTTTGCTTCTGCTTGCTCTTCAGTTAACGCACCTTTTGTTACACCTTTCATTAAGTGATTCTTGTAAAGAACCCCTGTGTAGGATAAAATAGCCCTGACAGTGTCAGTTGGCTGAGCGCCTTTATTTAACCAAGCTACTGCCTGATCGACATCAATACTGATGTCTGCTGGTTGCTTAATAGGATTGTAAGTGCCAATTCTTTCAATGTATTTCCCGTCCCGTGGTGCACGACCATCCGCGATAACGATGTGATAGAAAGGCATTCCCTTCTTTCCGTATCGTTGTAATCTAATCTTTGCTGGCATAAAACTTTAATTTTAAATGAGATATAATGTTTTTTAAAAATGGCTGCAAATATCCGATTATTTTTTGAAAAATAAAAACTTTAATCAAAATAATTCCCCGAAGCACTGCTTCGGGGCTTCCATTTATTCTCCCCTACGGAGGGGAGATGTCAGTCGCATGACTTACAGAGGGGTAAAATAGTAAAAATTCTTTTTTTAGCCTAAAGCTAAATTAAAGTTAACGAAATGATCCTTGGCTCTGCCACTGAGATAGTCAACTCTAAATTTTTATTATTGGCTTTTAGTTTATTATTACTTAAACAGATCTGTTAGCTTATTGGTCTCTTGATCGATGGAATCAAAGATGGCGGGCATATCAAACTTGTTTTCTGTTCCAATTGCGATCAGTTTTTGTTTAATTTCTTTTAACTTATTTTCTTCCAAATTGAGTTGGAATTTCCAGATATCCGGAAATTTAATGAGCATTTCTTTATCTTTTCTAAAAAAGGAAATCTGTTGTTCAATACTTTGATAATCTGACAAAAGATTGGTGAAATCTGGATTCTTTAGGCTAATATTCCTCAAAAGCACTGCAAAATCATCCGATTTGGATTGAATTTCGTTTTCAGGATAAAGCTGATCGTGTATTTTCCTTGCCAGAAGTAAGCTCGTTGTTTTCATACGGCAAAAATAGTTTTTCTTTGCTTAAGCCTCAATAACTTCCGGATTCAATCATTTAAACTTTACACATTTTATTAACATTGGGATTTTGACCTTACTTTTTGGCTAATTTTACAAGTCCTAATTCACTATCTTTCATTCGAATAATTGTTGTTGTTTTATGCCTGATTTTACTCATTTACACGTACATACCCAGTATTCTATTTTAGATGGCGCTGCGAAAATCAGCAGTTTGATCGCCAAAGTGAAAGAAACCGGGATGGATTCCATTGCAATTACGGATCATGGTAATATGTTTGGCGTGTTAAAGTTTATGAAAGAGGCCCGACAGCATAAAGTAAAACCCATCATTGGTTGTGAAGTATATGTAGCCAAGGAAAGCAGATTTGATAAAAACGGTACACCGGACCGATCGGGTTACCATTTGATTTTATTGGCAAAAAATCTTCAGGGATATAAAAACCTAACCAAATTGGTTTCGCTGGGTTATCTGGATGGCTATTATTATACTCCCCGAATTGATAAAGAAATTCTGGCTCTTTATTCTGAAGGTATCATTGCTTCTACGGCATGTTTGGGAGGCGAATTGCCTCAAACAATAATGAATAATGATGAAGCACAGGTAGACGCTGTAGTGAAAAATTTCATCGATATTTTTGGGGATGATTTTTACCTAGAATTACAAGATCATGGGCATGAAGAGCAAAAAAAAGTAAATCAGCGCCTACTGGAACTTGCCAAGAAGTTTAACAGAAAGGTAATAGCAACCAATGATGTTCATTTTGTAGATAAGGACGATTTTGATGCCCACCGGATTTTAATCTGTTTAAATACAGGTAAAGATTTAGACGATGTGTCAGGCATGCATTATACAGGAAATGAATACCTGAAAACGCCCAATGAGATGGCTGAGCTTTTCAAGGATGTTCCTGAGGCATTAGCCAATACCCGCGAAATAGTTGATAAGATTGAGGATTACGAAATAACAACCAAAAATATTTTATTGCCTCATTTTCCTTTACCCGATGGATTTGAAACAGAAGATGATTATTTAAGATTTCTTACCTATGAGGGTGCAAAAGAAATGTACCCTGATTTGAATGATGAAGTTACGAAACGCCTTGATTTTGAACTCAGTGTAATTAAGGAAATGGGATTCCCCGGCTATTTTCTGATTGTGCAGGATTTTATAGCTAAAGCCCGCGAAATGGGTGTCGTTGTTGGTCCGGGCAGGGGATCGGCAGCAGGTTCGGCAGTAGCATATTGTACAGGAATTACGAATATAGATCCCATAAAATATAATCTGCTCTTTGAGCGATTTCTAAATCCTGAGCGGATTTCAATGCCCGATATCGATATTGATTTCGATGATGAAGGTCGTGAGGCGGTATTAAATTATGTAGTTGGAAAATATGGCAGCAACCGGGTAGCTCAAATTGTCACTTTTGGTACCATGGCTGCTAAACTTGCGATACGTGATGTAGCAAGGGTTTTGAAACTCCCTCTGGCTGAAGCCGATAGGATTGCAAAACTTGTTCCTGAAAGACCAGGTATTACGCTAAAACAGGCCTTCATAGAGGTAAAGGAGTTGGCTGATATCAAACTGAATGGAGATGAACTCTCACGGAAAACCTTAAGTTTTGCACAAACTCTTGAAGGATCGGCAAGACATACCGGAACTCATGCCTGCGGTGTAATCATCGGGCCGGATGATTTGATCAATCACGTGCCTCTGAGTATTGCCAAGGATTCTCCGCTAAACGTAACCCAATACGAAGGCAAATTAGTTGAATCCGTTGGGATGCTCAAAATGGACTTTCTGGGTTTAAAAACCTTATCCATCATCAAAGATGCTTTAAGAAATATTGAGGAAGGAAAAGGCATGATCATCGATATCAATAAAATACCCCTTGAGGATACAAAAACATTTGAACTCTATCAGCGTGGCGATACAATTGGGACCTTTCAGTTTGAATCGGAAGGTATGCGGACTTACCTTAAAGATCTTAAACCAACAACCATTGAAGATTTGATTGCTATGAACGCCTTGTACCGTCCGGGCCCAATGAGCTATATTCCTGTTTATATTCAACGAAAGCATGGAAAAGAAGTAGTAGAATACCCACATCCCTGGCTCGAAGAAATTTTGAAACCGACTCATGGGATCATGGTTTATCAGGAACAAATCATGCAGGCCGCACAAATTATGGGAGGTTTTACCTTAGGTGGAGCTGATTTACTCAGAAGGGCTATGGGTAAAAAGCAGATGGACGTGATGGAAAAGCAAAAAGTTGTTTTTGTAAAAGGAGCCGAAGATAAAGGGGTTGATACCGAAACTGCCACTGAAGTTTTTAAAATGATGGCACGTTTTGCCGAATATGGTTTTAATCGGTCGCACTCAGCTGCCTATTCGATTATTGCTTATCAAACGGCCTATCTCAAAGCACATTATCCTGCTGAATACATGGCGGCGGTGCTCACCCACAATTTAAGCGATATCAAAAAAATCACCTTTTTTATTGACGAATGTAAGCGTCAGGGTATCGCGGTTGCCGGGCCCGATGTGAATGAAAGTAAATTGAGGTTTATCGTTAATAAAAATAATGAAATTAGGTTTGGAATGGCTGCCATTAAAGGAGTTGGTGAAGCTGCAGTTATTGCACTTATCGAAGAGCGAAAGCAGAATGGCCCGTTCAATGATATTGTGGATTTTGCAACCCGTGTAAATTTAAGGGCCGTGAACAAACGGAGTTTTGAGGCACTTGCCATGGCCGGTGCCTTTGACTGTTTCAATAGTTCGCATCGGGCACAATTTTTCTAT
>PHDM01000055.1 GCA_002840985.1 Bacteroidetes bacterium HGW-Bacteroidetes-17 | reverse complement strand
CTTATTCTTCTGATCTCTCTGCCAAAAGGAGTCAGCCCGACCGATGCAAGTTTAAAATGTTGCAGCGCAAATGGAATACCAATTATGGTAATAGCTAAAATAAAACCAAATATCAAATGAGTCAGTGCAATCCAGATACCCCCACAAAATAGCCATAAGATATTCATAAAAGTTGATAAGCAGCCTGAACTGTTATGCGTAGGAACAGCGTTCCGGCCAAAAGGCCATAATGCGAGGCTCGCCAGTTTTAAAGTTTGCAATCCAAAAGGGATACCGATAATGGTTATCATCAATAAAATACTTGAGATAAAATATTCGATGGCTACAACAAGCCCTCCAAATAAAAGCCAGATTATATTTCCTAGTAATTTCATTCACTAAAAATAATTAAATTGTCTTATATTTAACTTTAACGAGTAAGTCTTTTTTTAACTAAGTTTAAAAATTATGAAAAACCAGGTTTTATCAATTACTTTAACACTAATTTTATCAATGATGACTCTATCTATTTTTGCACAAGAGCAACAAAATAGGACTAATACCGAAGAAGCTATCGCCAATGATGAAAAACTTGTGGTTGTTTGGACCAGCGGCGATCGTGATGTCGCCATAAAAATGGTGTTTATGTACACCTTCAATGCTAAGAAAAACGGGTGGTGGAAAGATATTACTTTACTTGTTTGGGGACCTTCAGCCAAGCTATTGACTGAGGATAAGGAATTACAAGACTATTTGAAGAAAATGCAGGAGATAGGGGTGAATACGATTGCGTGTAAAGGATGTGCTGATTTATACGGGATTGCCGATAAATTGGAAAATCTTGGAATTACTGTTCGGTATACAGGGTCTGAATTAACAAACTACATCAAGGAAAACCGGCACGTTATAACATTTTAAGTCCTGATTTTGCTAATTTGATATATCGTTTAATTTCTTCATCATAAAGTTTGATCAGCCTTTTTAATAAGTCATTGCCTGGATCGAAATTGATTTGGCCGATGGATTTTACTGGAAGGACCTTGGGTGAGGTTCCGGTAAAGAAAGCTGCTTCAAAATTTGACAATTGACTTACTCTAATTTCCTGTTCAATACATTCTATTTTATTCTCTTTACATAATAAAATCACCTTTTGTCGGGTAACTCCGGCCAACACTTTTTTTTTGGGAGGGGTCAAAATAGTTTTACCTTGGATGAGAAAAATATTTGACCTGCTGCCTTCCGTAATTTGTTTTTTCTGATTAATTAAAATCACTTCATATACATCATTGATTGCAATGGCATGATCGGCTTTTGATCTCAATGATCGATCGGTTTTTTTTACTCTGGGATTTTTACGTTCAGCGGCAAAAAGCATGCTCTTAACGCCGCTTATATAGGTATTTTTTTCAGGATAATGTGTTTGAATGAAACGGCAAACAAAATTTTGAGTATTTGAATCTGCTTTATAGTGAAAAAAAAGTTGAATATTCGAATTTGGATTTGAATTCTTATCAATGAGTGAATAAACGGCTTGTTTTATTTCTTTGTAGCTGAGCCATAAATTAAAGTTTATTAGTCGGGCTGATAATTCCAATCGATTAAGATGTTCTTCAAGAAACAATGGGATTCCATCAATAACCCGAATTACTTCATAAATGGTAATGCCTTCCGAAAACAGATTAGATGCGTAATCATTGTCGGGTATCCAGTTTCCGTTAAGGTAAAAATATTCATTCTCAGATTGAAGCATGTAAGAAGTATTGCTTAAGCTTGTTTTGAATTTAAGAATTCGGCAATTATTCGTTTTGCTTCAATTTCATGTGTTTCGTCAACAAAAATCTGGCTTGAAGATTCAGGGGATCCTGAGCCCCAGCCTGCACCTACACTTTCAGAAATGGAATCTCTGGTAATGCTTCCTATTTGATTTTCATCCAATATGCTTTTGATGAAATTTGCTTCGACCATAGAACCGGTAAATACTACTTTTAAGTTATGATCATTCATGACAGCTAGTTTAACCTTAGTAAAGATAATGATTATAAAATGCAATTACTAACTTGTCGCACTATCTTTCGTATTCCTGGCATTTAAAATAATAATGGAAAATATCATGACTATAGCACTTATCCATTGCACAGTTGACAGAATAGTATCATTTACAAAATAATCGAGGATAATGGCTGTCATTGGAAAGAAAAGCTCACAAATAGTAGCAATAATTGCTTTAACCCTTGTTAGTCCATAATAAAATAGAAAAATAGCTCCAGATCCGGTTGTTATAGCAATTAATAAAAAGTAGGTCCAATTTTGAGTTGTTGTTTGGTGAAATTGAGGAAGTTTACCCCCAATAATAACAATGATAAACATGAACAAACTTGTAATTCCATATCGATAAAATGTCGCTGTTTTAAAATCGTATTTCAGTAGGATTTTTTTACTAAACACGGTAGAACTTCCAAATGAGAAGGCAGCAAGAAACGCAAGTAGCGATGCATAAATTGTGTTTCCTCCTGAATTAAAATCAGGCAGATTAAAACCAAATGTCATGAAATATCCCGAAATAATTGCCAGACCGGCCCAAAAAAGAAAATTCTTTCTTAATTTTTCTTTAAGTAATATTGCGGCTAAGGATATGGCAAAAATCGGTTGGAGCTTTTGTAATAGGATCACAACCGTTAATTGCTCAAAGTTTACCAGAAAGAGTGCTTTAACAATAGAGATTGTTCCAATTGCCCCGCCAAAAACCGAGATAAGCAGCAAGGTGATGTAATCCGATTGGTTGAATAGTTTTATTTTTGAATACTCCTTTGAAAAAAAGAAATTCATTATAATGAAAGGAATCGCGTGCAACACAAAAACGACATAAAATACATCCAGATTATATAATCGTGGGGTTAAAACTACACCGTCAAGCCCCCAAAGCATTGCGGAAAAGCTAATGGCAATGGTGCCTGTGATGATTGATTTTCTCGATTTAATCATAGTATTAAACCCCTTATGAATAAGACGCCAAAAATAAGATTTTTTTATTAAGTATATGGAGCTAGTTCTTCTAAATGTAGCGTTTTGGTATTTTATTTCTTTTCGAGGGATAAGTCTTCCTGACGAAAACGCTGAAGTGCTTTGGTTAGATCCTCTTCAGGAATGATAATATTGTCATTAACCCAAAATTGAAGATTGTAGCTATCTGTCAGGTCACTAAAAATTTTATTGATGTTCAGGGTCTCTTTTCGTGAAAATCTGGAAACATCTCGTGTGTTAATATCTGTCGAAATCATCTCAAATGAGGTTTGGTAAGTTGAGGTCAGAAGCTTGCGTTTTCTTTTCACTCTTAATTTCAAACAACCTTTAATATGATTTATGTAATACAACCCATTAATACTTTTCTTATATGTAACACTATATTCCGAGTCGAACGGATGTGCCTTGATGGCTTTGCTTTGTTTTAAAATGAATGTGTTTTTTAATTTTTTGATTGCATCATTTGTGAAATTAAAGTTAACTTTAACTATGGCAAGGGTATTAATGTTTAAATAAATTTCACCTATGAATTCCATATCATTCGACATCTTGTTTGGCTTGAATTCGATTAAGTAAGCCAAATCATTATCGATAATTACCATGTCACGAATAAAATAATCGTACTCAAACAAATGATTTTCGTCTAAAAAGTTAATTGGATGTTTGATAACATCAAGCATAAGACTTGTACTTAGCCCTCCTTGCAACTTAAAAAGTACCGTATCTTTTGAATTTACATCCGTAAATTTCCTTTGTTTAATGAGCTTTAACTGATCATCAAAAAGTGTAGGCCGATAGGCGGTTTTGAAAATATCAAACAGGGCTTCTGTATAAATCATGTACCGGTCGTTACGCCTAACTGTTTCTCTGTAAAAGGCACGATGAACAAAAGGATTAATGTCGTAGTTTTTTGATTTGCTCTCCAAAGCCTGGCGAATTAAACTTCGTGGGTCACTACTTCTGATAATCACTTCCTGAAGCGATATTGATTTCTGTTCTAACTTATATGTATTCTCCGGTTTTAATTCACCGACAGGGATAGCCAGCTTCTGATAACCCAAATGACCTATAAGTAATGTGTCGTTTAGAAACTCTTCATTATAAGTTAAGGAGAAGTTTCCATCGTTGTTACTGATGGTTCCTCTGTTTTTATTAAGGAACCCGATGGAGGCATATGGAATATTTTCCTTGGATTTGGCATCAATAATTCGCCCATTAATGGTGTAATTAGAAGAAGTACTGCTGCTCTCTTTTATTTGTTCTGTTTCAATCAGCGTGTCAGTTTCTTGTTTGAAAATCACCAACTGTTTATCAATGGTTTTATAGGTAAGATAAGGATTTCTAAATATACTATCAAGTACAATGCTTAGAGGTACATTTGTAAATTTTGCGTTTAATGGCTTCTGGGATATTGCATAAATTGAGTTGTAAGTAAAATTATAATTTATTTTATTTTCAATAATATTAAGGGCCGAATCAATTGAGATGTTACTAAAGCTAACAGTTATCGGTTTAAATAATACCTCATCCTGACTATAGGAATAGATGAACATTAAGCATAATACCGTTATAGAAAAGGCTTTCTTATGCAACACTATTTAGTTTATTTATTAGCCAATATTATTTGGTTGTTAATTTCGGATTTTTCAAGATTAAAAGCAATACAAATTGATTGTAATAAAGTGTCGAGTTGAATATTATTGTATTTGGAGGTTAATTTAAGTTCTTTTAAAGGTTCACCTTTTAATTTTATGTTTGTCCCGTAAGTGTGGTTAATCACCTCTAAAACAGAAACAAGATCTTCATTTCTAAAATCCATTACTTTGGTTTTCCATGAAAGATAATTTGGAGTTGGGATTAAAGATTCTTGTAACATATTATCATTTAAAAAACCGAATTCGCCTTTTTCAAGTAAAATAGCATTTTTTTTGTCATTTTTAGATGATAAGCTAACCATACCAGATTCAACCAATACTTCAACTTTGCTGATATTTTTATATGCCAAGACATTAAACTTGGTCCCTAAAACCTTAATTTCAGCATTGTTTGCAGTTATGATAAATGGTTTTTCGGGGTTAGGAGTGATTTCAAAAAAACCTTCTCCAATAAGCTCAACAGCGCGACTGTTACCTTCAAACTTCTCCGGATAGATTAGTTTACTGTTGGCATTCAGGAATACGGTTGATCCATCAGAAAGTGTAATTTCAGCTTGTGCATATTCAGTAGTCATGATTTTTTGTGAGCTACTTTTAGTCAGATGGATCAGTGCCCAACTCAAACCAAAAACAATAATCAGGGCAGCAGCCACTTGATACAATATGCGATAGTTAATGGTGTAATTATACTTAGTCGGAACTTTTGTATCGTCTAGTTGTATTTTAGAATATAATTCCCCCCAAGCCTGATCAGTTGATTTTTCAAAGACATATTTTGCGTCGTCAATCTTTTCAAAATCTTTTTTCATTTGATGAAGGAGATCTTTATTGTCGACCTTTTGTGCCCATTCTTCAAACAAAGATTTTTCATCTTTGTTAAGCTCATTTGAAAAATATTTAGTCATTCGCTCCCAGTATTCTGTGTTTTCTTGCTTATTCATTTTGTTAAATTTAATTATGAGCTGACCATAAATTCATTCAAGTTCTTTCTAAAATGCTTTAGTGCCTTGCTCATATTGGCTTCTACCGTTTTTATAGAGATTTTAAGTTGATCTGCTATTTCCTGATATTTAAGCCCTTGAAATCTGTTTAGTTTAAATATTTCCTGGCATCGTTCAGGTAAATCATTCATAACCTGATACAGCTTATTGTGCAATTCATTGTATTCTAAATATTCTATAGGCTCAACTGCGTCTGCTGAATATGATAATAGGTACTGTTCATATTTATTTTTGATTTTTTGTCGTTTAATAAATTGTAAACTATTGTTTCTGACCGCACTGTATAAATATGAATTAACGGCGATGTTAATATTCAGATCTTGCCTGTTTTTCCAAATATTAAAGAACAAATTTTGAACCACTTCTTCAGCTTCTTCCCTATCTTGCAAAATCCTGTAAGCATGGATTAAGAGTGGCTTATAAAATTCTCTGAACAATAATTCAAACTCTTTTATATTCCCGCTTTTAATTTCTTCTATCCTTGTCAGGTCCTGCGTTTTCAACTATTTGTAATTTTTTGTAACCAAATTACTGTTTTTTTTTGAAGGAGAGGGAGTAAACTCTGCCAAAATTTACCCCCTTAAATCTCTCCATAAATTAAAACCAAAAGAAAAACCGATTTTAGCAGATTCTTATTACTTTGATAATCTCTTTATCCTTCTGATTGCCACTTCAATTGCTTGTTCAGGTTCGATAAGGTTGTATTCTCCCCAATAGTCTTCATCGGTAAAGGCATCAATTTGCTCCGACAATACTTCAGTCCTCTTGAATTGATCCTTACTTTTGAATTTTTCAATATTCTCATCATCTCTATCGGTAATGGCAATTTCTGACATGATTGTGAAGGTTGAATTGAACAGTTTTTTATCCCAATCAACTTTAAATTGTACTTCTCCTTTAGCGTAGTTAAAGAACCATTCACCATTTTGCTCTCGATATTTCACTGTATAAACCGCAGTAGTAGGAGTAACTTTGGCTCCAAGTGGTTTTTTTCTTAGGAAAAGTCTGGCAGCAGAGGTCGGGTCAGTAATATTAAGACTAAAATCGGCAGCTGTTAGGGCCAAATTTTCAATATCAACGTAATATTTTCCATTATATAAAGGAAAATCAAGTCCGGGCTTTTGTTTGAATTCAATTACATAATTGAGTTTTGTGCCAATTTTAATCATGTTCACGATGCTGAAATCATAATATTTTAACAATTCAGCATCTAAAATTACAGTAGGATTTTTAATCACATCAAGCAACATCGTTGTTGCAGGTCCACCCTGAAGTTTGAACAATAAGGTGTCGGATTTCCTAACGTCGGTTGCCTTTCGCCCTTTATAAATCTGAATTTGATCGCTTAATAATCCTGAATAGGAAGATTTGTAAATATTTACTACAGCTTCGGATAAGCCAACATATTTGTTCCTCTTTTTAATTGATTCCCTATAAAACCCGGTCATATTATAAGCTTTATTACCATAGTTTTCCTTTACTTTATTTAAAACCATAAGAATTAACATTTCCGGAGAATCAGGATAAACAGTAACTTCACTTAAGGTTAATACTGCCTGGTTAACTTCCAGCACATTATTGTCCTCTTTTAATTTATTTATTGGATAAATAAGATTTTCATATCCAAGGTGAGAGATAATGATGTTTTTTGCTTTACTGTTTTTGCTGATTTTAAGGATAAATTCGCCATCTGAATTCGAAATAGTAGCTGTGTTCTCTCCTTCAACAGCTATGGTTGCGAAAACCAAGGGTCCATTTGTATTAGCATCTTTTAATTTACCTTTATATACATCATAAGCAACCTGTTCCTGTTGGTCTTTTTTTGTTTTTTTTGCAGTATTATCGAATGCAAATAATTGGGAAGTAAGCCCAAACGTAAGCATTAAAACTACAGTTGCAGTTTTCAGATAAGATTTTGTGTGTGTTTTCATAATTTTTATAGTTACTAGTTGAACTTCTTTTTCTTAAAAGTGTAAGTGTTTTGGTACTAAGATAAGTTCACACAATTATACCCTATTGGAATATGAAAAAAAAACCGATTGCATTTACAATCGGTTTTTTGTCATCTTTTGAATTATCTAATTCAGGTTTTTATGTTCTGTTCGGGTTATAATTTCATTCTGTAATTCAACGGTTAAATCAACAAAATAATCACTGTATCCTGCAACACGTACAATTAAATCTTTGTATTTACCAGGTTCTGCTTGTGCTTCACGAAGCGTTTTTGCTGTCACAACATTAAATTGGATGTGGTGCCCATCCAATTTAAAATAACTTCTTACCAATTGAGCCACCTGGGCAATCCCTTTATCATCTGCTAAAAATTGAGGTGTGAATTTTTGATTTAATAAAGTACCACCTGTTTTAATGTGATCAATTTTTGCAGCAGATTTCAGAACCGATGTAGGGCCATTTCTGTCAGCACCTTGTACCGGTGAAATTCCTTCAGATAAAGGTTCTTTTGCCAGCCTCCCATCGGGCATGGCACCCAGTACACTTCCAAAATACATATGCGAAGTAGTAGGTAATAAATTTATACGGTAACATCCTCCTTTGGTATTAGGCCGCGAATCAATGGCGTTAAAATAAATGTTGAATATCCTTCTCGTTTGGTCATCGGCATAATCATCATCGTTACCATATTTAGGTGTTTTATTTTGTAATTGATCTAAAAGCGCTTCATGTCCTTCAAAATTATTTGCCATGGCATTTATCAAGGTTTCATAAGTCAGCGATTTTTTATCATAAATATGGTACTTGATGGCAGTGAGTTCATCGGTAATACTGCCAAGTCCAACACCTTGAATATAATTTGTGTTGTACCTTGCTCCACCTGCATTATAATCGGTTCCTTTTTCGATACAATCGTTTACAAGCAATGAAAGAAATGGTACCGGAAGATTTTTGGCATATAGTTTTTCAATCAGGTTATTCCCTTTGATTTTGATATCAATAAAATATTTTAATTGTTTTTCATAAGCTGCCATCAATGCTTCAAATGTTTCAAACGTCGATGGATCTCCCGTTGCCAAGCCAATGGTTTTCTTGGTTCGGGGATCATATCCGTTGTTCAAGGTCAACTCCAGAATTTTAGGAAGGTTGAAATAGCCAGTCAAAATATAACTTTCATTTCCAAATGCTCCAGTTTCAACACAACCACTCGCACCACCATTTCTGGCATCTTCAAGCGATTTTCCCTGGAAAAGCAATTCCTGGACAATGGCATCCGTATTGAAAATGGAAGGCTGGCCAAATCCTGTCTTTACAATTTTTATGGCTCTTTTTATAAAACGTTCAGGATTTTTCTTGCTGAGTTGAACCATCGAACTGGGTTGAAGTAAACGCATTTCTTCAATTACATCCAGAATGAGGTATGAAAGTTCGTTCACTGCATCCGAACCATCTTCTTTTACCCCACCTACGTTAATTAAAGAAAAATCGGTATAAGTACTGCTTTCTTTTGCGGTAACACCCATTTTTGGCGGTGCAGGATGATTGTTGAATTTAATCCAAAATGCCATCAAAAGTTCTTTGGCACGGTCGATTGTCAAACTTCCATCTTCAATCTCTTTTTTATAGAATGGATAAAGATGCTGATCAAGCCGACCCGGATTGAATGAATCCCATGGATTCAATTCTGTAATAACTCCCTGGTGAATAAACCAATAATGCTGAAGTGCTTCCCAAAATGTTTCGGGCGCATTGGCTGGCACCTTTAAGCAAATCTGGTACATTTGTTTTAATTCAGAAAGTCGTTCGGGTTCAGTTTCTTTTTGGATGATGCTTTCAATCTTTTCAGCATGTCGGCGAGCAAATTCTATGATTGCATCTGCAGCTATGTCCATTGCTAAAAGCTCTTCTTTTTTATCCAATGCTTTGATGTCTTTCGCGAAATCTAATTTTGATTTTGCCAAGGCAATCTCCTTTTTTAAATCCAGAAATCCTTTTTTAAAGGAATGCTTTCCCAATACGGTATGTCCGGGTGCTCTTTGTTCCAGAAATTCTGTAAATACACCTGCTTCATATGCGGATTTCCATTCTTCGGGTAAGTCGTTAAACATCCTTTCACGAATGGTTTTGCCTTTCCAATAAGGGATGATTTTTTCTTTATATACTTTAGTTGTTTCATCATCCACAATAAAATATTGTTTTTCCCGATTGTTCAATTGTTCAAGGTCTTCAAGCGAATGCAGTGAGATTTCTGGAAAGGTAGGGGTTGATTTTGGGAATAATCCACGTTCTCCAACTATGAGTTCTCCCTTCATTACACATATCTTTTTATGGGTCATGATATATTTGAAGGCAAGCGCCCTTTTTACAGGAATCGAACAGTTTTTTGCTTCTTCGCTTTGGTAAAAATCAGTAATCAATGAAGCCCTTTGATGCGTCATATATGGTTCAGCATCCAGGCTTTTTTCTCTAAGTAATTTAATTCGTTCGTTCATATTATGCTCGGTTAACCACCAATGCTTGCATTCAATCCTGCATTGGTGAATAGGTTTTTAATTTCAGTTATTTTGTCTTCACTTAACACTTTCACATCCTTCATCTTGTAAGGAATATTAAACTTGGTATACTTGCCCTCAGCTATTGAATGATAAGGCAACAAATTGATATTTTTGATATTTGACAGCTGGCTTAGAAGTTTGATTACGTCATCAATATTTTGTTTGCTATCAGTCATGCCCGGAATAAGTGGCATTCGTATAATAACTTTTTTTTGTTGATCATTTAATGTTTTAAGATTTTTTAGAATTAATGTATTTGAAGCACCGGTATATTTTTGATGTAACGCATTATCGATAACTTTCAAATCATAAAGAAATAAATCTGCTTTATCAACAAGCGAATCGAATGTATCTGTTGATACCAGACCTGATGTATCAACTGCAGTATGGATATCTTCCTTCTTACAGGCATCAAGTATTTCACTAAGAAAAATGGGCTGCATCATAGGCTCTCCTCCCGAAAATGTAACCCCTCCTCCAGATTCATCCATGAATATTAGCTCTTTTCTGATTTCTTTCATCAGTTCCTTAACATTATACCTCAAATGTTCAGAATTATCATCTGCATTGTGGTGCTTGATACACTCAGGATTGTGGCACCACCAGCAGGATAAGGGGCACCCTTGCATAAATACTGTTAATCTGATGCCCGGGCCATCATGTACAGTAAACCTTTGGATATTTGAAATAACTCCTAACATTAGATAAAAGGTAAATCGGTGAATTAGTAAATTGGCAAATAGATATTTGAAAAAAGGCAGAAAAAAGTGAGGAGATGGTTGAAACTATTGAATCCAGCATTCATATAGATGTCGGCAAAATTTACCATACATCTTAATGAACATGTTTGCGGTGTTCATCTCAGAAGGAATCCGATACAATGAATCAATGATCATTAGTTTCGATTATATCTGCAAATGTATGAAATTTGTAAGCAGTTTTGCAAATATTTCTTTAATTGATAAATGATTGATGATGGATGCTTATCTTTTTAATTTTGCACAGAGATGAATATTGGAGATTTAGATTTCGAACAACTTATGCAGCCTCTGAAAGAGTTAGGAAAGTGCTGCCTCTGTCCGCATAATTGCGGAGTAAATCGTTTTTCGGATAAATTGGGTTTTTGTAAAAGTCGGGCCGATTTCAATATTTCATCTGTTTGCATTCATCGTGGTGAAGAACCTCCTATCAGTGGATCGAAAGGGATTTGCAATGTATTTTTTACCAATTGCAATATGCAATGTGTTTATTGTCAGAATTATCAGATAAGCGAGAATCGATCGGAACGATCGATGGAAAGTCGGTCGCTCAACATGGTTTTAACTGAAATAATTGAAATTCTGGAACAGGGAATCAATATTCTTGGCTTTGTTTCGCCCGGGCATTTTATCCCACAAATGAAGGTAATTATTACTGCTTTGCATGAACTGGATTATCATCCAACCATTGTTTATAATTCCAATGGCTTTGATAAAGTCGGAGAACTAAAAAAAATGGAAGGAATTGTGGATGTATTTCTCCCGGATATGAAATATGCACATGAGTCATTGGGCCAAAAGTTTTCAGGAGTTAAAAATTATCCTCAGATATCCCAGGCTGCCATACGAGAAATGTACAGGCAAAAAGGCTCAATTTTACATCTGAATGAGGAAGGATATGCCTGGCGAGGCCTAATCATCAGGCATTTGGTTCTCCCTGGACAAGGACAAAATAGTAAGGATGTTTTGAGATGGATTGCTGAAGAATTGTCCCCTAATATTTCTATATCGTTAATGTCGCAATATTACCCAACGGCTAGAGTTTGCAATGAATTTGATTTAGGAAGAACCTTGAAGGCTAAAGAGTATAATGATGTTGTAGATTGTTTTTATGAATTGGGTTTGCATAAAGGTTGGGTTCAATCCATGGAAAGTCAGGATAATTACCGGCCTGATTTTGATAATGAGGTGCATCCTTTTGAATGAGGTGTGGAATGGTAAATTGGTAAATTGGTGAAATGGTAAATTGGTGAAATGGTAAATTGGTAAATTGGTGAAATGGTAAATTGGTAAATTGGTGGATTGGTGAAATGGTAAATTGGTGGATTTGGTTGAGATTAGGAGAATTTTATTGCCACTAAATGTCCACTGAATGTCCACCGAATGTCTATTGAATATCCACCAAATGTCCACTGAATGTCCACCGAATGTCTATTGAATATCTACCAAATGTCTACCGAATGTCCACTGAATGCCTATTGTTTGACAATTGTATTACAATGTATTACCATCGTATTGCAATTCTTGATCATTTAGTGGGGCCAATCCTGTTTTTTAGTTAATTTTACGATTATGTTTTATTTGCCTTTTAGTTACGATGAACCGCTGTTTCGCCCACCAAGCGAAGCCTATTCGTTGATTTTTCAACTTACCATTGGCTGTTCATGGAATAAATGCGCTTTTTGTGAAATGTACACTTCTAAAAATTTCAAAGTTAGAAAAGAAGCGGAGGTATATGCTGAAATTGACCAAGCTAAAGATTTAGCAAATGATACGCGTAAAATCTTTTTAGCGGATGGAAATGCTTTTGTTTTGTCCTCTGATAAGCTAATTAGGATATTGAATAAGTTAAATCAAAGTTTCCCCCGATTGGCACGTATTTCTGCTTATGCTTCATCAAGAGATATCCTGAGTAAAACAAATGAGGAATTGGTGCAGTTAAGAAACGCCGGTTTAAAACTGCTCTATGTTGGGATCGAATCAGGTGATGATGAGTTGTTGAAAATGGCTGATAAAGGGGAGACATATAATTCAACAGAAGAAGCATTATTAAAGGCCAGAAATGCCGGAATCAAACTGAGTGTCATGATTTTAATTGGGCTTGGAGGAAAGCATTTTTCAAATCAACATTCAATAAATTCAGCGAAACTCATAAATTCAATTCAACCCGAATACTTATCTACTTTAGTTTTAAGCCTTCCACATGGGATAAATCATTTTAAAAAGAGGTTCAATGGCGAATTCGTTCAATTAAGTTCTTATGAATTAATCGAAGAGCTGGGGTTGTTCCTGCAAGAGTTGAACCTTGTAAGTACTGTTTTTCGGAGTGATCATGCGTCGAATTATTTGGTTTTAAAGGGGATTCTTGATAGGGATAATGAGATTCTTGTGAATAGGATTAACGATTTTTTGCAAAATCCACAGGAGGATAAATTAAGACCTGAATGGTCAAGGGGTTTATAGTTTTGGGGTTTAAATCTGCCGTTTTACCGTACTAATTATTTTTCGGCATCATTTATTACGTATTGTAATTTCTATTATTGTTTTAATTACGAATTGATAGAATCTGCACCCCAAAAATTTTGAGTTTTGAAAAATAATTTTATTTGCTTGTTTGGTAATATAAAATGTGCTTAGATTTGCTGCTTCAAAAATAAACACAGCATCATGACAAAATTTAACAGCATTATTATTCTCATTATTACCCTCGTGCACTGTACGAGTTGAGAATGTGTTGTTAATTACTAAAAATATTTAAGCCATTCTCAATCAGAGGATGGCTTTTTTGTTTAATAATATAGAATGCAGAAGACAGAAAACAGAAATCAGAAGACAGAAAACAGAATATGAAAATCAATTACTCATCCAGCATCATTATCATTATTGTGATTATTCTCATTCTCCAAAGGAATTGAGAAAGGTGAGTTATGTTATTAATCGTAAGCCTTTCTCAAATTTGGGAAAGGCTTTTTTTATGATTCAAAGGTGATGAATTTAAGAAGCAACACAACAACACAAGGCCGTAAGATGGCCGGAGCAAGAAGCCTCTGGCGTGCCAATGGAATGAAAGAGCAACAATTCGGGAAACCAATTATTGCTGTCGTGAATTCATTTACCCAGATGGTTCCCGGGCATGCACATTTGCATCAGGTAGGGCAAATGGTAAAGAAAATAATTGAAATGCAAGGATGTTTTGCCCCTGAATTTAACACGATTGCTGTGGATGACGGTATTGCAATGGGGCATCTGGGGATGCTTTATTCTCTTCCTTCCAGAGATTTGATTGCCGATAGTGTTGAATACATGTGTAACGCCCATCAGGTGGATGCCATGATTTGTATTTCAAATTGCGATAAAATCACACCTGGCATGTTAATGGCAGCCATGCGATTAAATATTCCGGCAGTATTTGTCTCTGGCGGCCCCATGGAAGCCGGGAAATTTAAAGGTAAAGCCATTGATTTGGTTGATTCAATGGTGGTTGCTGCCGATTTTGAAACTTCTGATGCTGATGTTTTGTCGATTGAAAAGAATGCTTGTCCAACTTGTGGTTCCTGTTCAGGAATGTTTACGGCTAACTCAATGAATTGCCTTACCGAAGCATTGGGTTTGTCCTTACCCGGGAACGGAACCATCGTAGCAACCCATGTTAACCGACAGCGATTGTTTGAAGATGCCGCAAATAGCATTGTTGAAAATACTTTTAAGTATTATCGTGATGAAGATAACAGGGTTTTGCCCAGATCAATTGCTACCCGTGCTGCATTTCTGAATGCCATGAAACTTGATATTGCCATGGGTGGATCATCAAATACCATTTTACATCTGCTTGCCATCGCCAGCGAAGCCAACGTTAATTTTACCATGAAAGATGTAGATGAACTTTCACGACAAATTCCGGTATTGTGCAAAGTCGCACCAAGTTCGGGCTACCATGTTGAAGACGTAAATAGGGCAGGGGGCGTAATGCGTATTCTTGGTGAGCTCAATCGAAGTAATTTATTGGATACATCTGTAAACAATGTTTCATTTTCGACCTTAAGTCAGGCTTTAAATGAAATGGATATAAAAGGTGACAATCAGGATAATCAAAAACTTAAGATTTACAAATCTGCACCTGCCGGAATCCCAAATCTCGTGATGGGATCACAAAAAAACTTTTATAAAGAATTTGATTTAGATGACGAGAAGGGTTGTGTGAGATCCGTTGAGCATGCCTATAGCAAAGACGGTGGTTTGGCTGTACTGTTTGGTAATCTGGCAGAGGATGGTTGTATTGTGAAAACAGCCGGGGTGGATGTTTCTATATTGAAGTTCAATGGTAAGGCCAGAGTTTTTGAATCTCAGGATAGTGCCTGCGATGGAATACTGGATGGAACTGTGAAACCCGGTGATGTTGTCATCATCAGATATGAAGGCCCAAAAGGAGGCCCCGGGATGCAGGAGATGCTTTATCCTACTTCTTACTTAAAATCGAAAAAATTAGATAAATCCTGTGCTTTGCTTACCGATGGAAGGTTTTCAGGAGGAACTTCCGGTTTGTCAATCGGCCATGTTTCACCTGAAGCTGCTGCCGGAGGAACCCTCGCGTTGGTAGAAAATGGTGATCCCATCGAAATTAATATTCCTGAAAGAAGCATAAATCTAATCATTGCTCCCGATATACTGGCTCAACGCAAAAAAACTTTGGAATCAAAGAATAATGGAGCTTATCTCCCCGAAAACAGGGAAAGGGACATCAGTCAGGCATTAAAAATTTATGCAGCCCATGTTTCATCAGCGGATAAGGGTGCAATCAGATTACTTTAAATCAAGAATTTTTAATAACAAAACCAGGTAATTAAAACTTAATAAAACTTGAAATGGAAACGATAACACTTGATAATATAACAACCAAAAATAAAACCAGTAAACGCGTAAGTGGATCAGATGCATTAATTCTATCCTTGATTGCCGAAAATGTCAAGACCATTTTTGGTTACCCGGGAGGTGCAATCATGCCTGTTTACGATAAATTAATGGATTATGAAGATCAGCTGCATCATATCTTAACCCGACATGAGCAAGGTGCAATCCATGCAGCGCAGGGTTTTGCCAGGGTAAGTGGAGAAGTAGGGGTTTGTTTAGCTACTTCCGGACCGGGAGCTACCAATTTAATAACAGGCATTGCGGATGCCTTTATGGATTCGACACCGATTGTATGTTTTACAGGTCAGGTATATTCTCATTTACTGGGAACAGATGCATTTCAGGAAACAGATGTACTAGGTGTTTCAATGCCGGTCACCAAATGGAATTTTCAAGTGACATGTGCGGAAGAAATTGCTCCCGCGGTGGCAAAAGCTTTCTACATAGCCCGTTCAGGCCGTCCGGGTCCTGTCCTGATTGATATTACAAAAGATGCCATGTTTGCCGAAGTCGATTTTTGTTACGAAAAATGCACCAAAATAAGAAGTTATATTCCGATACCTGAAACTAAAGATATCAGAATCCAACAGGCAGTTGAACTGATTGACAATGCCAAGAGACCACTCGCTTTAGTTGGACAAGGTGTTGTATTAAGTGGAGCGGAAAAGGAATTAAAAGAATTTATAGAAAAAACCGGAATTCCAGTAGCTAGTACTTTATTAGGACTATCAGCACTGCCAAATGATCATAAACTTTATACCGGGATGCTGGGTATGCATGGGAATGCAGCACCAAATATCAAAACAAACGAAGCAGATTTGATCATTGCATTGGGAATGCGATTCGATGATCGGGTTACGGGTAAAGTAAATGCCTACGCACCAAATGCAAAGAAAATTCATTTTGAAATTGATAAAGCCGAGGTTCACAAAATTATAAAAGTGGATGTAACCGTTTTGGGCGATGTTAAAGATACTTTAGCCAGGGTTACAAAAATGGTCAGCCCCAATGCCCATGTTGTTTGGCGCAACAGTTTCAAATTTATCGACGATCAGGAAACAAGCCGTGTAATCCAAAAGGAACTAAATCCTGAAACCGGACAGATTACCATGGGTGAAGTATTACGTCATTTAAATGAAGTGACAAAAGGAGAAGCAGTAATAGTAACTGATGTTGGTCAGCACCAAATGGTGGCTTCAAGGTATTATAAATTCAAGAATAAGAGAAGCTTTATAACTTCTGGTGGCTTAGGTACGATGGGATATGGATTGCCTGCAGCCATGGGGGCACAAATTGCGGCACCTCACCGAAAAGTTGTTTCAATTTCCGGGGACGGAGGATTTCAAATGACCATGCAAGAATTGGGTACAATTGCTTTCAATAAAATCCCTGTAAAAATGATTGTTCTTAACAACGATTATCTGGGAATGGTTCGACAATGGCAGGAATTGTTTTTTGATAAAAGATATTCTGCTACTTCAATTACAAGCCCTGACTTTGTAATGCTTGCAGCATCATACGGAATTGATGGACAAAAAGTAACTGACAGAAAAGATTTACATGCAGCCGTTCAAAGAATGATGGATAGTAACGAACCTTTTATTTTAGAAGTAGCCGTTGAGGCAAAGGGAAATGTATTTCCGATGATTCCTGCCGGATCAGCAGTAAATGAGATTGTTTTTGGAGACGAATAATAATATAAAAATGATTTTAATAAAATAATTATGATAGAGGAATTTACAATAACCGTGTTTTCTGAAAACAGCATTGGTATCTTAAACAGAATAACGATCAATTTTACCAAACGAAAATTGAATATTGATAGCTTAACCGTTTCTGAATCTGCTATCAAAGGGGTTTATAAATTTACCATTGTTGTGAAATGCGCATTAGCTACGGTCGAAAATCTTGTTAAGCAGCTCGATAAACAGATTGATATTTTAAGGACATTCTTTCTGCGTGAACATGAGGTTTTGCATCAGGAAATGGCCATGTACAAAATTGAAACTTCCACTTTTCTGGAGTCAAATCAGGTAGAAGCGATCATCCGCAAACACAATGCACGTATTCTGGAGGTGACAAAGGAATATACTGCAATAGAAAAAACAGGCCATAAGCACGAAACTCAGGAACTTTTTGAGGAATTAAAGCCTTTTGGTGTTTTACAATTCGTGCGGTCGGGAAGAGTTGCAATAACAAGACTAAAAAAAGAACTCTTGAGCGAATATCTCGATAAACTTGAAAAGCGTGAAATGAGTGAAGAAATCTAATTTGAATATAATCAGAGTAATCATAAATAATTAAAAAATAATAAAATGGCAAAAATGAAATTTGGCGAAGTTGAAGAAAGCCTCGTAACAAGAGAAGAATTTCCTTTGAGTAAAGCAAAGGAAGTATTGAAAAATGAAGTAATTGCAGTAATCGGTTATGGTGTACAGGGGCCGGGACAAGCTTTAAACTTAAAAGATAATGGATTTAATGTAATCGTTGGTCAACGTAAGGATTCAAAAACCTGGGATAAAGCTGTAACGGATGGCTGGATTCCGGGCAAAGATTTATTCGGAATCGAAGAGGCATGTGAACGCGGTACCATCATTCAATACCTGCTTTCAGATGCAGGCCAGATCACACTTTGGCCAACTGTTAAATCACATCTTACAACAGGCAAAGCATTGTATTTTTCACATGGATTTGGTGTTACATACAGTGAGCAAACAGGAATTGTTCCTCCTGCCGATGTTGATGTAATCCTCATTGCCCCTAAAGGCTCAGGCACAAGTTTACGTCGTATGTTTTTAGAAGGTAGAGGTTTGAATGCGAGTTATGCAATTAGTCAGGATGCTACCGGTAAAGCTTTAGATCGAGTATCGGCTTTAGGAATTGGTGTAGGGGCCGGATATTTATTTCAAACCACTTTCAAAAAAGAAGTGTATTCCGATTTAACCGGAGAAAGAGGAACCTTAATGGGAGCTATTCAGGGAATATTTGCAGCTCAATTCGAGACTTTACGTGAAAACGGCCATTCACCTTCCGAAGCTTTTAACGAAACCGTAGAAGAATTAACACAAAGTTTAATGCCTCTCGTGGCAGAAAACGGAATGGATTGGATGTATGCCAATTGCTCAACAACAGCACAACGTGGTGCTTTGGATTGGTGGAAAAAATTCAGGGATGCAACAAAACCTGTTTTTAGTCAATTGTACAAAGAAGTTTCTTCAGCCAACGAAGCCAGGGTTGTAATTGAAGCCAACAGTAAATCTGATTACCGGGCAAAACTCGATGCTGAACTCAACGAACTCCAAAATAGTGAAATGTGGAGAGTAGGCTCAGTTGTGCGTGGATTGCGTCCTGAGAATAATTGATCGGTTTAATATAATCAGGACTTTTAAAATACTTAATAATGGACAATAAATTATACATTTTTGATACAACCTTGAGAGATGGCGAACAGGTTCCGGGGTGCCAGTTAAACACAGTCGAAAAAATTGAAGTTGCAAAGGCACTTGAGGTACTTGGTGTCGATATCATCGAAGCCGGTTTTCCGATCTCGAGCCCTGGTGATTTTAATTCGGTTATGGAAATATCAAAGGCTGTTACCTGGCCAACCATCTGTGCACTCTCGAGGGCAGTTGAAAAAGATATTGAGGTCGCTGCTGACGCCTTAAAGTATGCCAAGCGGAAACGCATCCATACAGGAATTGGAACTTCTTTTTATCACATCAACTATAAATTGAAATCGAACCAGGATGAAATTATTGAGCGTGCAATAGCTGCAGTAAAATATGCCAAAAGCTTTGTTGAAGATGTCGAGTTTTATTGTGAAGATGCGGGTAGGACCGAAAATGAATATCTGGCAAAAGTAGTTGAAGCCGTTATCAAGGCAGGTGCAACAGTTGTAAATATCCCTGATACAACGGGTTATTGTTTACCGGATCAGTATGGCGAAAAAATCAAATATTTATTTGAAAAAGTAAATGGGATTCATCGGGCCATCATTTCTACACATTGTCATAATGATTTGGGATTGGCAACCGCAAATACCGTTGCGGGTATCGAAAATGGTGCCCGTCAGGTTGAGGTAACGATTAATGGAATTGGTGAAAGAGCCGGTAATACTTCGCTTGAAGAAATAGCCATGATTTTGAAATGTCATAAAACCCTGAATGTTGAGTGTAATATCAACACCAAGAAAATTTATAAAACCAGTCGCATGGTTTCCGGTTTGATGAATATGCCGGTTCAACCGAATAAAGCGATAGTCGGGCGCAATGCCTTTGCCCATTCAAGTGGGATTCATCAGGATGGAGTACTTAAAAACCGTGAAAATTATGAGATTATTGATCCGGCTGACGTTGGAATTAATGAATCGTCCATGGTTTTGACTGCACGAAGTGGGAGGGCAGCATTGAAAAACAGATTGGAAATATTAGGGTTTAAACTCACTAAAGAGAAACTTGATTTGGTTTATGATGAGTTTTTGACTTTGGCTGATAAGAAGAAAGACATCAATGATGACGATCTCGCCATGTTAATTGGAGATGCTCGAAAAGAGGAACGTAGAATAAAACTGGATTTTCTACAGGTGATTACCGGGAAAAATTTGGTACCCGTGGCAACAATCCGATTGGATATTGCAGGAGAAAAATTCGCAGCCACCGAATCAGGAAATG
>PHDM01000054.1 GCA_002840985.1 Bacteroidetes bacterium HGW-Bacteroidetes-17 | reverse complement strand
TTACACCCACGGTTATTTGAAATTCGCCCCCTTCGGGGACAGCATCATCACATCTGCCAGCCGTTCGCTTTCTTCGGAGAAGTAATCAGAGCGCCGAAGGTGCTCAATAACAATAACCGTGGGTGGAGCTCTTTGCGGAACCCACGGTTAGGAGGCAACAATGTACCACCAGCCCCGACAGGGGTTGAACCAGTTTTTACGCTAAGGAAAAAACCGCTCGTCAATTTCTATTCCCATCTCCTTTAATAATCGGCGATATTCTTCTATAAAACTTTCATGTTTATGGTGTTCCCGTTGATTTTCAATATAATTAGAAATCATATTTTTATCCCGAAAGGCATAAGTT
The DNA here is from genome assembly GCA_002840985.1 of Bacteroidetes bacterium HGW-Bacteroidetes-17. Classification (GTDB taxonomy): domain Bacteria; phylum Bacteroidota; class Bacteroidia; order Bacteroidales. The sequence continues at coordinate 20,338 of PHDM01000054.1, read as the reverse complement.
AAAGCTCCATATCCATCTGCCCAACCTTTGAACTTCGGAAAACCAGGGTGCTTTTTTAACCATAAAGAACTTGCAGTTTTAATATCCTTTTTCGAAATCTCAATGGCCCCGATTATTTCAATGTAAATGAACTTATCGCAAGCAACAATAAAGGGGCGTGGGGTTTTCTTTTCGCCTATACCAATCACAAACATGCTCGATTCCCTGAGTCGTGTAGCCAATCGCGTAAAATCACTATCACTCGAAACCAAACAAAATCCATCCACTTTATCATTGTGCAGGATATCCATTGCATCAATGATCATCGCTGAATCTGTTGCATTTTTTCCGCTGGTATAACTGTATTGTTGAATGGGAGTAATCGCATGCTCCAGTAAAGCGGGCTTCCAGCCCGCTACCGTCGGCTTTGTCCAGTCGCCGTATATTCTTTTAATCGTGGGTGTTCCAAGTTTTGTAATTTCATCGAGCATTCCTTTAATATTTGAATAAGGAATATTGTCTGCATCGATCAAAACAGCTAATTTAAAATCAGTTCTTTCTCTCATGGGTTTTTAATAATCAACGTAAGGTAGTGAAAAAGAATGCTTAATCAAAGTTAAATCAATGAGACTTTAATTTTGAGAAACAAAATTATTTAGTCGAATTGATCCTGAGCGGAAGTCGAAGGATCTCGTGGGCCATATTCCCCGCCCCTTGAAGCGAATTAGAAAAGAAATCCTTCGCTGATACCTCGTTCGCTCGCTGTGAGGTAGTACATTTAGGAAAGTGTTCACTTACAGTAGCATAGTTTGAGTGATTATGTCAAAATTAGGATTTTATGGTATTAACAGATTTCAATACCCATAATTCTACAAACTCAGATTCACGCCAGTTTTGATTTCGCTTGGTTTTTTTAGAAGCACTGCCAACTTTTTTTTGTAAAAACAATTCCTTCTTAAAACGTCCTCCATTTGCTAATTCGATTTGAATAGGATGTGTTAGGCTCGATTTGGTAATCTGGGCCAGATTGGAAAATAAAATGACTAGCCGTCCATCAGCATCAAGGTGTTTTGTTGCTTCGGCAAAAAAGCGTGGATATAGGTCTTCATCGTAATAGATGGCTTTGTCCAGTCCTTCAATGCTGTGAGATGCCGGAATCCAGGGCGGATTGAATACGATGAGTTCGGTTTTTAAATCGCAATCAGCAAACAAATCGCCATGAAATAAATCAATTTTTGAAAGTAGATTGTTTTTCTTTAAGTCTTCGTTAACACTGATAATGGCATTTGGATTTGAATCAGTTCCGCATATTTTTTCAAAACCATGTTTAAGCATCTGAAAAGTAAGAACTCCGCAGCCAATCCCGATATCAAGGGCAGATTTTTTTTCTCCTTTATATTGAATTAACCATTTATCAAAAAGCTTCAAATGCTCGAATCGGGTAGGGAAGTAGGTTCCATAATAAGGATGGATTTTTCGGTCGAGCCCAGGCATAGCAATGCCATTTTCATACCATTGCCAGGCACTGTTCAAACCCTGAACCTGAGGAAAAGGCAATAAAAATTCATCCAGCTCGGGATAAAGTATTTTGAACCAGCCAATTTCAGGGGCTTTCCTTACTATTAGTCGATGATTCCTAATCAATAACAATAAACGATTTGAAAGTTCCTGATAAAGTCTTCGGGATCTTTGCTGAGCATTGAACGATTGATCAGGTTGATTTTCTTCAATAATTCTTTTTAAAGCCTGCAAAACATTAAGCCCCGTACTATAGAAATCAATGATCAAAACATTAAACCCTGCTAACAATGCTTCAATTGCTTCTCGCGGATCCATACGGTTTTTGTATGGAATAATTTCAATAGCAGTGAGGATAGGTTGCGGACGATTCGCCCTTATTTTATTGATTGCTGTTATCAAGTTATTTTTATTTAGCTCCACTTAGTTCGAACCGAAATTACAAAATATCTAGTTGCCAGTCACAATGATGAATGATGAATGTAGAATGATAAATGTAGAATGTTGGATGATCAAAGATATATTGCTTTCATTGTATTCAACAGTTTATCTATTATACTGTTTCAGGAATATGTAATTTTGACTTTTATAAATCGAACGATAATGATGAAACCTGGCTTGCCCATAATTGTTAACATTGCTTCATATGAATAATTTTGATGTCGTTGTTGTAGGAGCGGGGCCTGCCGGATTAATTGCAGCAGGAAGAGCAGCTGAATTAGGAGGAAGGGTTCTGCTTTTGGAGAAAATGCCGAGGGAAGGCAGGAAGCTATTGATCACCGGAAGTGGCCGATGTAACATCACCAATAATGCACCGATCGGTGATTTCATTACTCATGTTTATCCTGACGGTCGTTTTTTAAGGAACGCTTTTTCCAGGTTTTTTTCAAAAGAGATCATTGAATTATTAAAGAAATATGGGGTCGATTCAATTTTAATTACCGGAGGAAGATACTTCCCTGTGAGCCATAAATCATTGGATGTATTAAATGCATTGTTAAGATGGATTCGTGAAATGAAAGTTGAAATCCAGTGTGGACAAAGGGTAGAACAAATTATTACTGAAGGTAATGTGATTAAAGGTGTTCAAGCTAACGGACAAAAATACCTGGCAGCGAATGTCATTCTCGCAACCGGGGGTAAATCATACCCTGCAACCGGATCGACCGGGGAAGGTTATGAGTTAGCAAGAGCAGTTGGACATACCATTGAAAATGTCTGGCCTGCACTTGTACCTCTTACCACGGAAGGTAAACTTGCACAAAATTTGCAAGGACTTAATTTGAAGGATGTAAAAGCAGTACTTTGGGTAAATGATAAGAAAGAAGGTGAATCTTTGGGTGAAATGATTTTTACGCATTTTGGTCTTTCGGGTCCTATTATTTTGACCCTAAGCAGAATAGCGGTTGCCGCGTTACAAAAAAGTCAGAAAGTTGAGATTACCATTGACTTGGAGCCAATGCTTGATGAAAGAGAACTCGACAATCAATTGCTAACCGACATCAATGAACATGGGAAAAAGAAGATCAGTAATCTTTTACACTACTGGTTATCAGCTTCCATGGTGCCTGTTTTCCTTGAACTTTTAGGATTTGATCCTGAAAAAGAATGTCATCAAATTTCTTCAAAAGAAAGGAAACAAATCCGTCATTTGATCAAAAATCTTCGTTTTAAAATTTCAGGCCATCGATCCTACAAAGAAGCAATCATTACTGCGGGTGGTGTTTCAACGAACGAAATATCTTCTAAAACCATGGAATCAAAGCTGGTTAGCGGTCTTTATTTTGCCGGTGAGATAATTGATCTGGATGCAGAAACCGGTGGCTATAATTTGCAAATAGCATATTCGACGGGTTGGCTGGCCGGGGATTCGTGTATGAAGAAAGTATGATTATATGTTACCTTGCCTTATAAATTACCTGGGATCTTAAATAACATCATTTTCACTAATAATGAGATGAACTTATAATTAATCTTCCTTCAACAATAAGTACGTATTAATGAAATTGGTTGAAGGTTCTGAAATCAGCTTAACCAATTTTTCCCTCCCTAATCTCTCGTCAATCGTTTGAGCCATTTTGGCACCAACCCTATACCAAAGTCTTTTATCATCAGATAAGACAGATAGCTTATCCCAGTCTTCATTATTAAGTATTTTGTTTGGATTATTTTTGAAATGAAAATAGATTTCAAAAAACGCTGATTCATATGATCGCATTAACCCTGTATCTTGAATTGCAATATAATCTTTGTCATTTTCCATTGCTCCTTCCTTTTTCCTAAGTGTAAGCGGAACATAGGTACCCATCCCTTCCAAGTGTGTGAAATATGCGATCAAATCTGTCATTTCTTTGTATTTATTAATATCAAGAGATGGCATGGCGTTATTTTTAAGTGTCACGAAACCAGCATGATGTAATTCATGAATGGAATAATACTTGATTTCATTTTGATGTTCTACATAATGTGGATGTGCCAAATTCAAACTGGCATTGTTCCCAAAAACAACCCCTATATCGTAACCAAATGTAAAAAACAGATTGCTCGAATAATGGAAATCTGTTGGAAGGAATTTCAAACAAGTTTTCTGTGGTAAATCGATTTCAGCAATCTTTGTCTTCGCATAACGCAGATTGCTTTTAAAAACATGCAATATTTTCTTTTTATCATCAAAGGGGGTTAATAATGAGATTACGAAATCGAGGCCGCTATTGTGTGGTATGTTATTCTTAAAGGCTATTGCATGATTTAAAAGATGTTCCGTTGCCGGAAGATTAGCAATTTTATTTAAATAAGTAGAATCCCCACATTCCAAATACTTTATTGCCAATTCAGCAAAAGAGAAATCATAAATCACCTTCCCCTTTTGAATAATAAAATCCGTTTCAATATTTTGAGAATTTGAAAAAATTGATGCGAGTAAAAATGTAGGAATAAAAAGATTTAATTTCATGGTTATGTCTACGAAAGGCGAGATTATAAAAATCCTGATTTTTTACAGACTTCTATATTGATAATTATCAACTATTTATCGGTACGATGAAGTCGTAACATCAGATACGAATTTTTATGACCAGCTTCTTTACATTTAAACTCTGAACTACTTTGATCCCGGGCATATGCAAATCATCAGGGAAAAAGATGGCAAACATTCCTCTTTCCAGCTTGAAAAATGTCGGGTCACCTTCATAAAAAGCAATATCACGCTCCTCACTTTTTGAAATTTGAATATGATTGTTCAAGGTTGATATACCAATGAATTCAGCACCTGAAATAATGAACTGAACATCGATAAATTTAAAATGCCCTTCGAGTTTACAATCTTCCCTGTTTTTAGTATTGTATTCCTGAACAAGTGCGAATAGGTCGTCTTTTACAATTTCATATCTGCCTGATTCCAGTCCTAATAAATCAGTATTGTTGATGTAATCAAATGCCTTGGAAATAAGTGGACTAAGCCCAACATATAATTTGCAATTTTCAATTTTATCTATGATCATGAATTACTGGATGAGGTTAAATTCTCGGGTATCGATCAGTATAGTTTCTTTCGTATCGCGGTTCCAGATATAGTATTCAATTTTCCATTTTCCGAAAGTGTTCCCACCTACATTAATGAATAGGGTATTAAACCCAGGTGAATAAAAGCCATAGAGCCCGTACTCATTTTTACTGCCATTGGGATAAGTGACAATATATTTGCACGACCAAATGGGCGTACCGTAACTATTTAAGTAAGTGCTGGTTGGAGGCCCTTCAATCCATGTACCAAAAACCTTTTCCCTGCCGGCCAGATAACCCGATTCGTAGAGTTCTTTTTGTGACCAGGTATCGCCTCTTTTTATGATCTTAAGTACTTTATCATATTCTGTCTGATCATAGATCCCAATTCCGATATCTTTTACCTGCCATCCTGAAAAAGCCTGTTTCGCAGGCTTACCAAAGGTTGTCTGAAATTCAGAAGTACCTATCAGCCTTGTTTCTTGTGTGTCGCGATTCCAAATTGACCATTCAATTTTCCAATTTCCTGTAGTATATCCACCCGTTTTGATCCCAAAATAGGCGAATCCTGGAGTATAAAACCCGGATGGGCCGGCCTCAAATGTTTTCCCATCGGGATAGATGATTTTGTATTTATATAACCAGACTGTAACACCATAACTGTTTGTATAAGCATCGGTGTGTGGTCCCTGAATCCATGCGGCAAATAACTGATTGCCTTTATACTTTCCAGCCTGCGCACCATTTTCATATAATTCTTTTGCATCCCAAAGAGTGCCTCTTTCCATGATTTTGAGCTCTTTGTCGTAATTCTCATCCTCCACAATCAACCCTACACCAATATCTTTTAGCGACCAGTTTTGGCTATTGGCAAGACCAATCATTAATAATGACATTAAAATTAGAACGAACCTTTTCATGAGAACCTCCTTTTCTATAATATTTATTTTAAATAACTAAATTTTATTAAGTGCATTTCATTTTATCAACAAGATATATTCCTTTGCTTATGTAAATTTAGAAGGTTTCTGAATATCTTTTAGATGTTGAACACAAAATAGTTATGAACTATTTCTTTGGTTTAATAATGAAGAATCAGGCAAAAATTAAGTTATATAGATATTAAGTATAACACTCCTAGATGTTAATTTATTTCTATGTAATAATGCATTATTGGTGACTGTTTTATTGCTGTAATTTTCAAAAAACTTATTAACAATAAACAGAACAGAAATTATATAATATTCGGATATGAAAACTTCTGGATCTGCTCATCCTTTAACTTATAATGCTTTGTCTGGTTATCTATAAGCTTCTGTATATAATGGCTAAACATAGGTGGGCGATGTTTTGTTCCAATATATCTGTAATTACCGTTATTTAACTGATTAATTCTTTCAATCCGTTGAGGATGCCATAGGAAATCATCTTCCATATATTCATTCAGATCAAGTAATGCTGCTTCTTTATGATACTTACATTCAGGACCTGCATAATTTATACCATCAGCTCCTACCTGAATAAGGAAGTGTGAGCCATGAAGCTTTTCAAAGTACAGTGGTTCCATTGAATATCGTTCGGTTGGAATCTGAATATTTGCATTCTCAGGAGCGTTTAGTTTTAGATATTCAAGCGTTTTCAGTACGTCAGTCTGATCATCTTTTATCGGATGATCTGTATCCCAATCAACACAATAAGGATGAAAATATAACCAATGTATACCTGCATCAATTGCCTGCATACCAACCGATTGATACCTATGATTTAATTTTGAACGGGTCAGTATTGAGGCTCCGATTTCGAGTTTGCTGCCTTCACGTTCAATACGGTTTCTGAGGTTTCTGATTTTTTCAAGAAGATCATAAAAGTATTTCCCTTCGGTTTCTTGCCAATCATAGAGTGAAAAACGGATTGAAGTAACATTTTCTAATAATGCATCCTGTATTTTTGGTAGATGGGTCATCCCTCCATTTGAAATGACAGCTATCTCCTGAAATCCCTTTTTCTTAGCCATTGCTACTGTATCAGGAAAATGTGGGACAATGGTAGGTTCTCCCCCTGATAATACGATTCCAGGAGTTTCTGGTCCTAAAATGCCGAAAAGTCGATCAAGAAAAGGGAGTTGTAATGTTAATCCAGGTTTTCTTGAACTCAGATAGGGACAACCCGGACATGCTCGACTACATAATTGAGTTAAATCTAATTCAATGGTTGTCGGAAAAATTTTCTCTCCATTTAAATAAGCAGTTACCTTGTCCTTTTCATTTGCAACTTTTGAGGAAGAAAATACGTTGAGTTTGTTATTCATAGTCTGTTCTTATGTTAGAAATTTAGGTTTATAATAGCATAGTGAAAATGAATTTAGTCATGCAAATTCAACCCTCTTTTTTTGAGGCCTTTTGTTCTGCTTTTACGGTATTTGTAATAACTTCTTTTTAAATAAATATACCTAAAAACTCCAACACAATAAAGTTTGTTTTTTAGGAAAAGAGAAATATTCTTCTTAATCATTTTTAAGAGGACATTCATTGGTAGAATCATCCCTTGCAAATGAAATTTACTGTATTCAAAAGCAATGGCATTTAGCAATTCCAGCTCAAGATTTATTGGGTTTTTAGAAATGCGTGTCCAGTAAGATTCAATCGCATCAGTAATATCTATTTTATTTTTATATGATTTCCATGAAGGAGAAGGAAACTTTATGACTGTAAGTTTTTTAGATGGTTCAATTTTGATGCCTGAAGAAGCAACTCTAGAATAAAAATCAGCATCAGGTGGTCTCGCTAATTTTAGATAATCTTCATCCCAAAATCCAATTTTATCTATTAAATCTTTTTTGTGCAACCAACTTGATGGAGGACTCACAAAATCTTTGTCGCAAAGACCAATAAATCTTTTTCCTCTTACATATTCAATCCCATTTGGTGCTATATGAACCGTTATCGCATAAGTGAAATGAAGTTGCTTATTTTCGACATGAGAAATGAGTTCTTTAAGATGATGAGGCAGCCACAAATCATCATGCCCCAAATAGGCTATGTATTTACCTTTTGATCTTATTAACCCTTCATTGTTAGGGGCAGGTTGACTACCAGAATTCTCAGCTCTGTTGTACCAATATAATCTTGAATCGTTAAATGAATCGATCAGTTCTTTAGTGTCATCAGTACAGCAATCACCGATAATCCAAGCCTCAAAATCCTGAAAAGTTTGATTTAGCAAACTTTTAATTGTATATCTTAAGGTATGACTACTATTGTAAGTCGCAATTATGACCGAAACTGTTGGGCTGTGACTCATATTCATTTAGGTCTAATAAAGCTTTCGAAGTAAATGTTCATATGTTGAAAGATTTCTATCATGTAAGGATAGAAGGGGATCCTTTTCTGGCCAATCCAAATTCAATTGTTTTTCTGAAAAATGACAACCTAATTCATCTTCTAAATTCCAATACTCGCTCACGGCATAAATATGTGTGCTTGCTTCAAAAAAGTAGAATCCATGTGCAACTCCAGGAGGAATGATTAATGTTCCTAACTTTGAATCATTAAGTTCAACCATAGCACTGAATTGAAAGGTTGGTGAATCTATTCTCATATCATGAAGTCCGAACACAGCACTTCCTTTAATAACACTTAAATAGTCGAAATGCTTTTTGTGCAGATGAACGCCTCTAAATACCCTGGCGTTTGAATTAACAACATTCCATTGTATATATTTTGTATCCTTAATCCATGATTCACGAAACAATTCAGTGAAAGTTCCTCGTTCATCCAGATGACTTTTTAAATAGGTTAAAATAACTCCTTGGGGTAGTTGCATGTATTTTTGTTATTTATTAGCAAGGTCAATTAATTCCTGAATTCTTTTCACCACCTGATATCCTTCAATTGCACTGCTTTTGGGTGATGATTCTTTACCGTTTACATAGTTGATGAAAGATTTTAATTCGGTAAAAAGAGGCATGTTGTTTTTAATTTTAACAGATTGTGGGTTTGGCTTTTTATTCAAATCAGATCTGGTTGTAGCGAATATGTCAATATTATTTTCATAACTACCGGTTAGTTGAGCTATCCCGTTTTCAAAATAGACAATGATTTCTCTTTTATAACCTAAAAAGCGTTCACTTATTTCAAATGACACCCAGTATTCCGGATTTGATAGCCATCCTGTCATTCCGTGAATCCCATTTTGGGTTTTGTCAATTTGAGCAAATTTTGCTTCGGGAATATAGCCTAATATTTCTAAAGTTATGGTCAAATCATGTGGCAACAGAATCCAGATACAATTAACATCTTTATGCGGAACTCCCCAACCATTTCTGCTGAGTTTTATCCCTTTTACTTTACCAAATTTTTCTTCTTTAGCCAGCTTGGTTAACTCGAGTATTCCATTATGATATCTCCACTTATCCATCATGAATAAATTATGAGGAGCTTTTTGGGCTAATTCAAAAGCCTCATCTACATTATTGCAAAGTGGTTTTTCGCAAAAAACAGGCAAAGATGAACCATGTATTGCTAGAATTTCATTTATTACCCGATAATGGTTAGCAGTATTAACGGCAACGACAGCACCGTCAATGTTTGAAACTTCTGATATGGATCTGATAATGAGGTCGGCTTTGCCATCTTTGGCATTCTGATTTCCGGTTTCAGAATCGGAAGCGACTATTACTTCACAGCCCAGATTTTTAAGATCTCTTAAAATATTTTTACCCCAGTGACCACATCCGACAAGTAATATTTTAGTTTTTTTATTCATCTTGATCATGATTCTAAATAACTTATCCCAAAGCTACATCCAAAAACATCATGGCTGCAAAACCAATCATGGCACCTACCGTCGATAAATCTGTTTCATGACCGGTTTGTGATTCTGGGATTAATTCTTCCACAACAACAAATATCATTGCACCAGCAGCAAAAGATAAGGCATAGGGAAGTAGGGGAGTCATAACCAAAACCAAATAAGCCCCTGCCACCCCTGCAATGGGTTCAACTACACCTGATAACTGGCCATAATTAAATGATTTAAGTCTGGAGAATCCTTCTCTTCGTAATGGAATTGAAACTGCCGCACCTTCCGGGAAGTTTTGCAATCCTATTCCGATTGTCAGGGCAATGGCACCCGCAAGCATACCTGTATCCGGATTATTTGCCAACGCTCCAAAAGCAACACCAACCGCTAATCCTTCAGGTATATTATGCAGTGTAATTGCTAAAACAAGTAATACACTTCGTTGCCATGAAGTTTTGATTCCTTCAGCTTTATCAATTGATAATCCTAAATGTAAGTGAGGTAAAAGCTTATCCACGAGAAATAAAAAAGCACCTCCTGTTAAAAATCCAATCACAGCAGGAATCCAACCAATTCCACCATTGGCTTCTTCCATTTCAATGGCAGGTTTTAGTAGGGACCAAAAACTGGCAGCGATCATAACGCCGGCTGCGAAACCAAGCATGGAGTTAAGTACTTTTTTATTGATTGATTTAAAGAAAAAAACCATGGATGATCCCAATGCAGTAACACCCCACGTAAATAGTGTAGCAAAAAGTGCAAGTATAACCGGATTATATTCTAGTAAAAATTCTAAATTCATTTTTTGTTCTATTTTTTGAGTGAAAATTATTTGCTTATTATAACCAAAGTTAGAAAAATCCTGATATGCTTCTATGGAATAATTTGTACGGTATAAGAAATTACTTGCAATATTGATTGATAAAGTCTAAATGAGCACAAAATGTAGAAATCTAAAATTATTTCCACCTCGTATCTTTCCACTTTTTTTGATCTTCTTTGTCAAGGAAAGTCCAGGCAATGAGGCGGCTGGTTTTATTTCCTTGTCCCATGGGAATGGTTTTTACTTCAAGTGCTCCAACCTCTTCCAGAATTTTATAGGCACTTTTCAGGGTCGATTGTTTAGAAATTAAAGATGAAAACAGAAAGCAATTCCTGGCAAATTTTTTACTCTGACGGATCATGTTTCTTACAAATCGTTCTTCACCGCCTTTATACCATAATTCGTTTCCCCTACCACCAAAATTCAGCGTAGGCTCGGTCACTTTTTTATCGTTTAAATTGCTAAGTTTTCGAAGTGTCCCAGCCTCAGCTTCTGCTTGCGAAGCATGAAAAGGCGGGTTGCAAATGGATAGGTCTATTTGTTCGTCTTTCGAGATGATTCCATATAAAAAGTCGTTAGGATCATTTTGTAATCTGCATTCAATTTTCCCTTTTAGGGTTTTATTTTGAGCTATTATATTATTGGCACATTCAATTGATTTAGGGTCGATATCTGAACCAATAAACGACCAACCATATTCCACATTCCCTATAATTGGATAAACGCAGTTAGCACCAACACCAATATCCAGACATTTAATGCCTGGTCCGATTGGCATTTTCCCATAATTATGGGAAGCCAATAAATCGGAGATATGATGTATATAATCAGCTCTGCCGGGAATTGGCGGACATAAATAATTATCCGGGATATCCCAATATTCAATGCTGTAAAAGTGCTTTAATAAAGCTTTGTTCAGCATTTTTACAGCTTCTGGATCAGAAAAAACGATGGATTCATCCCCATAAATATTTAAGCTTACAAAAGGTGCCAATTCAGGACAACTTGCGATAAGTTGCTTAAAATCATAGCGCGAACGATGTTTGTTTCGTGGATGTAATTTGGATTTTATATTTGGATGCTTTTTCTTTTTTGGTAGCATGGAAATTCTTGACTGTTACTTATTGCAATCCTGTGCCTGGTATTCGTTATTTTTTTTTCTTTTTTAGATTGGCAATTTTATCGCCTCTTGTCAAAGGTCTCTTATATTTTTTCATCTTCCTTAAATAAGAACCTCCTAGGTTTACCTTAAGGTTTTTCTCCAATTTCTCATGAAAAGCAGGTCCGGCATCTGATTGCTTTATTTTTTGCTTTAAGGATTCAATCATTACAGGGCGTTCTTCAGGAGCCAACTCTTTTGATATTTCAACTTCATCAGGAAATTCAAGGATGGGAATTTTGTACAACATCATGGACTCTATGGCTTCTTTCAGCTCCAACTCTTTTTCGGTATAAAATAAAATGGATTTACCCTCACGCTCGGCCCTTCCACTTCTGCCAATCCGATGGATGTAATTTTCGGGATAATTAGGAGTGTCAAAATTGATGACATGGGATATTTTATCCAAATCCAAGCCGCGGGCCATTACATCGGTTGCAACCAAAATCCTGTATTTTCCTTCATCAAAATGACGAATGGATCGCAATCGGTAATTCTGTGCCTTATTCGAATGGATGATACAACTTTCCTTTCCATATTCAGTTTCTAATTCTTCAAATAATCTGTCAGCGATTCTTTTATTGGATACAAAAACAATTACTTTTTCGTACTCGGCTTTATTCTTTAAAAGATATTTTAACAAGTTAACTTTGGTGTAAAAGTTCTCTACAGGATAACATTGTTGTTCAATATTATCTAAAGGGGTTCCACTTAAGGCAATGGAAATTTTAACTGGAGTCGTAAAATAATCTTCAATCAATGCATCAACTTCATCAGTCATGGTAGCTGAAAACATGATGTTTTGACGACGATCAGGCAGCAATTCGAATATGTTTGTCAGTTGATACCTAAAGCCTAAATCCAACATTACATCCACCTCGTCGATCACCAGTTTTTTTATCGCCTTTAATTGAAGTGCCCTGCTCAAAGCCAGATCGTATAAACGGCCCGGGGTTGCAACCAGAATATCCGTACCCTTCGCGACGGCTATTTTTTGAGTGTTGATATTTGTTCCGCCATAAACTCCTATGGACCTGATATTCATGTATTTTGTCAGGCTTTGTATTTGTTCTACTACCTGCAAAACCAATTCGCGAGTCGGAACTAAAACTAAAATTCTTGGATTCACCTGATCGGAAAATTTTAAATCCTGTAAAAGTGGCAGCATGTATGCAAATGATTTTCCTGTGCCGGTTTGTGCAATACCAACGATATCCTTACCCGAACGAATAACAGGATAAGCTTCAATTTGTATGGGTGTTGCTTTATCAAAGCCCATATCTGCGATTGCACCATACAATTGCTTCGAAAGATTCAAATTCACGAACGAATTCATAAAATTATTTTTTACAAAGGTAGGGTATATAATCAAGATGCCAATCCCTGCTTACTAAATACTGTAATTTAACAAGTTGTGGCTTTTCTGTTATTAGAAAAGAAGATTTAAGACATTAGATTTAAGATGAAAATCATGTTAAATTAAAGTTTAAAATTTGTTGTCGTTAATATTCATGTATTGGGAGCGATGAAAATTACCTCAATTTTCCTTGTTTTCTTAAAGCTTCAATTAATAGTTTATTTTCTCTTGGATCATCACCTGCGAAGTTCATCAAGTAAATTGAACTCGGATAGCCTAAGTTTATATTAATCTCATTTAACTGATATGACCATGGATCAATGGTTATAGAATGATCACACGATAAGCTTGAATACCCGGGCTTGAAAAATCCTGAATAAACGATCGCCCTATCAACTGTAAGGCAAAAGGGAATATTATCACCAACATTTCTAATTTTTTCTATTGCTGCGTTTGTAAGTAACATAGTATGATCAGAGAGTTTATAATGAAGAATGTCATCATTGCTAATTAATTCATTGCTTTTTAAAATGATGGTTGAATTATCAATCTTGCATTTACCCTTAATCATTGCGAAATCCTGAAGTAAATATATTTCAATCTTATCCCCACTTTGCTGAAGGTTATTCTCATTCTTTTTGCAAGACGAAAGATTGATTACCAACAGTGTGAAAAAACAAATAAAAATAAATGGGTATTTCATATTTGTCAGATTAAAAATCAATATATGAAGATCCTTTCCACACAAATTGCTTGCAGCATTTATTGTTTTGATAATTTAAATAGGGGTCTTCGTTCAATGGAACAATCGAACCCTGAAAATTGTATACCGGAGGAAAAGAAGAGCTAAGCAGGTTGTGGTTTTCAAAAAAATAATTACCCTCGTATTTATATCTGATCCAGGCTGATATTTCTATACTTGAATATTGATTGGTTTTGGATGCAATTATATCAGCAGTAATTTTTTCTTTTAACCAAACCGGAATTTCACTTTGTGGAACTAAATTTTCGATCTGGATGTCTTTCTTTTTCTCGCACGAGATAAGTATTAAAGACAGAACTAATAAAATCAATGGTTTTTTCATCTGAGAATTTCTTTAGTTAAAAAATGTTTAGAAATTTAAATGAATGATATTCAAAATCAATGAATAATTATCAGATGAGAAAGGTAATTGAAAGGTTGCGTCAAAAATATATTAAATATGATCCCTGAAATAAATTCAGGCTTTTATTAATCAAAAAAAATGTAAAATCTTCGATGAAGTGAATTTGTAAAATTATTTACCAGACTCAACTCATTTGTGTTTTTAGATGGATCAAAATTCTTGAGATATCTTGATCCATCTGATAAAGTTTTTTTAGGGTAAGTAAGCTAACTATAAGGTGTTATTGACCACCTTTAGCCTTCTTTTCTTTTTTTTCAAGCCGCTTTTCTTTTAAAGTTTTTGTTGGGGCCTTTTTAACCTCTTTTTTTGCATTTTGTTCTTTTCCCATGACGTTATTTTTTTAAATTAAAATTATGTTAGTTTAATACCGTTTGGCTCAATACTTATTTTTCGGTGTTTGTATAATGAACCAAGCGATTTTTTAAATGCTTTTTTGCTAATTCCGAAAGTTGAATAAATCTCTTCAGGAGAACTTTTATCTGTAATAGTCAGAAATCCTTTGTTTTCAGATAATTTTTGTAAAATCAGTTCAGTATTTACATCATTAAAGTTTTCAAAACCAATTGGCTGAAGGGAAATGTCAATTTTATTATCTTCACGGATATTTTTTACGTATCCAATTAGTTTGTCACCAATATTTAGTTGTTTAAAAATTTCGTTTTCATAAATTAAGCCTTTGTGTTGGTTATTAACAATCACCGTAAAACCCAAATCTGTTTCTTTTAGGATCAGTAAATCAACCTTTTCACCTGCTGTTAAATTGATGTCTTCATTCTGAAGTATCTTTTCAATCTGGTTACTGGCATAAAGTCTGTCGGTGTTCCGGTCAATGTCTAAATAAACAATATACCATCTTCCTTCTTCCATCCGTTGACGTTGTTCTTTGAACGGAACGAAGAGATCTTTTTCCAGACCCCAATCCATAAAAGCTCCAACATCTGCAACAACTTTAACCTGAAGCATCGCAAACTCATACAATAATATTTTCGGGATGATATTGGTCGCAATTTCTTTTTCATTATGATCGAGATAAACAAAAACCTTCAACTCGTCACCCATCTCAAATTTATTTGGGCAATATTTAGTGGGTAATAACACATCATTGCCCGACTCGTCACCTAAATACAAACCAAAAGGGGTGCGGCGTAATATTTTTAAATTATTATATTTTCCTATTTCAATCATTATTCGCTTTCCTAAATCCTATTTGTATCAGGGCTTATAAAAGTACTTTTAGTTCCTGATTATAATCGTATTGTAAATCTTCGTGTAAGAAAGATATTGCTTTTTTAATATTCTCAATTTGACGTCTGTAAATATTATCAAGTGTTATATTTTTTTCAATGTATGGAACTGTACTTTTAAATTCAGTACAAAAATACATTAGTAATTCCACCTCTGTTTCTTTTTTCTTCGAATATTTAATATACTTTTTAACATTGCGTAAAATTTTACGAACGGTCTTCTTGATGTAAAAATAACTTGCCGTATTTATCAGTTTAAATTCATCTTTAATTTCAGATTTCACATTTTTAATATAGGCTGCTTCATCGCTTTCCTCAAATAAAAGATAAGTCAATAATTCCTTATTCTCCTTTTTGTATTTTGACAAACGCATGCATAATTCTGTCAGTTCTTTTTGAGAACGGGTACTTAATTCTAACTTAAGTTCTTTTATCGATGCGGCCTTCATAGTCAGGATTAAATATAAACATTTTTTAATAGCATCGGTATAAGTGAATTGTCAAATCTGATTACAATGATTAAATTTCAATACAAAGATATGACTAACTCATTTTACCTTCCATTCCAGAATTCCTCCCGAATTATCTTTCTGTAATTTTGCTTTAATCCTTATTGCCTTTGTTTTTATGGGTTTGAAAACAACGGTATTATACTGATCAAGCTTGGTTGTATAAGAATTGTTTGTTTCGACCTTCACCCAATTATTATTTTTATCCTGGAATAACAATTCCCAGCTTTCAGGCACTCTGAAATTCCCATCATAATGATCCATGTTTAGCCAGTAAACGGAGGTTTCAGTAAGCGATTGCAGCTCATCAAACAGCAAGTCAACGGTTTCTTCCGAACCTTTTTTTAGCCACCAATAGAAATAAGATTTATCGGTATCGCCTGAATTTTTAGGATCGAAACCATCATTAAGCCCCGGAATATTATCAGTTGAAATGCTGATATTGGTTGATTCTGTCAGAGATCGCGTTGGTTTTAAAGTGGTAGTTGATTCATTATCAGGCATCCATACCAACATATTGGCTTTTCCTCGATTATTCCAGGCATAATATGGAATAGCTTTTAATTTAATTGGTTCTATGATTTTCGATTCTCCATTCATGCTTACTTTATTGCCTTTCATTGAAAGGGTAACAACCCCATTTAGCAGACATTCATCAAATTGACTCTCTACTGGTTCATCGGAACTTACAAATGCGTCAAACATCCAAGCATGATCATTATCTTTGTCCTCAAAACAGTACACAATTGGCCCCCGCTGATAAGCCAATTTGCCATTGTTGTTAGTCACTTTCTGGTTGGCAACAATTTTACGAACCGGCATCGGAAAATCAATTTCAATCTGATCATCTTTATTCCACTTGTTCTCCAATAGTGCATAACCATTTACTATTTCCGGAATTTTTTCTTTTCCGTTAACACGAAGGGTGTAATTTTCAAGGCTTTGATCTGTGAATTGGTATAAATCCGATGGAACAGCCTGATTTTGTGACCAACCCGGAATACGGATTTTTAGGCCGAATCGACTTGTGGTGGCATTGTCAATTACGATCAGTACCTTACCATCCCAGGGATAGCTGGTTTGCTGGCTTAAGGCTATGGTGTCCTGACCTAGTGTGATTGATGCCTTACCTGTGGCAAATAAGTTTACATAGATGCTATGTTCATCAGTAGTATAAACATATCCGGGAACAGAAGCCATAAATCTGGTAACATTTCCAGGGCAGCACGCACAGCCAAACCAAGGTGCACGGTCGTGGTTATGGGCAGATTCAAGTGGATTATCGTAGAAAAATTTATCACCGCTAAGTGAAACTCCTGAAATAACATTGTTGTAGAGTGAGCGTTCCAATACATCATAAAACTTCGAATCACCTTCATTTAGAAATAATCGGTAGTTCCAATAGACATTCGAAATAGCAGCACATGTTTCACAATAGGCGGTCATGTTTGGTAATTCATAATTCTGACCAAATCCTTCTCCTTGTCCCAACGCACCAATTCCTCCTGTGATGTACAGTTTTTTAGAAACCACATTTTCCCAAACTCTTTTTGCTGCATCCATTAAAGCTTGATCATCCATCAGCGAAGCTACGTCGGTGACTCCTGAATACAAGTATCCAAATAGGACTGCATGTCCAACCGCCTCATCCTGTTCAACGATTGGTTTATGATCCTGACTATATTCACTCAGTTTGTGACCATCGGTACCTTTTCCGGTTTCATCAATAAAGAAGCGAGCCAATAATAGGTATTTTTCATCGTTGGTAACTCGGTATAGTTTTACCAATGCCATTTCAATAATCGGATGCCCGGATGGTACTTTTTTCTGTCCTTCGTTCGGACCAAAAACGGTATTTACCAAATCAGCATTTTTTAAGGCAATATTGAGTAAAGTTCTTTTTCCTGTTGCCTGATAATGTGCCACTGCTGCCTCATAAAGATGTCCGAAATTATATAATTCATGACTATTCAATCGATCCCATCGACCCTTACCATACCAGCGTTGCAAACGCTGACATTGATTGGTCAGACAGGTATATAAATAGCCATCATCTTCCTGAGCGGCACCAATCATAGTGATAAGGCTGTCAAGATAATTATCGAGATTTTTGTCATATTGAACTGCAAGCGTATAGGAGGCTCCTTCCAGAATTTTGTAAACATCGGTATCATCAAACGGATAGTCACCTTGATGTTCCCCAGCTATCAGTCCTCCTGCCAATGCAAAGTTATCCATGCGTCCGGTTTCCTCGCTTTTTCCGAATGCTGAAGGAATTGAAATTGTTCGGTTAATTTCTATTTTTGGTGCCCAGAACTGATCGTTTAGATGAACTGAGGTAAATGGGACAGATATCAATGGTTTAGCTGTTTTTTCTATTGTCTTATTACATGAAAACATGAATGAAACAGCCAAGGCGCATAATAATATTTTTTTGATCATCAGGTCTAATTATATAAATGATATAAAACAATTTTTAAAAATTAATTGTGTTTGTTAATCAACCATTCAAATTTAAGATAATAACTTAACTTTCGACTTTATCATCAATGTAAATTAGCATTTCAATAGGATATTACGATCATGAAATTTATAAAACTTTATTAAATTTTATTTAAGAAGCCATGGCTGATAAACTGTTTAATTCGATGATGAATATTTCCGCAAAATGTTAATAATAATTGTCCTGCGGATATTTTAAATTTATACAGAATATGTATATTTGATTACCAAAAGAACCATATGTTAAGAAGGTTAACCTGTGCTTTATTTTTATTTACTTCACTTCTTACAGGTTGTAAACATGAAATGAATAGGGATGAGGCTGATCGTTCACTCAAAGTTTTAAACAGCAATTTGATTAACCTTGTAACAAATGCTTCCGATAAACCGGAATTAGAAGCCTTGCACTTCTTATTGACCGAACCTTCATCACCGATATATTTATTACGAACAAACAGCCTGTTTCTAGCCGATTCTGTTAAAAAATTATCAGATCGGAATAAGGGAAAATTTAATTGGGATCAAGATCGAAAAACATTCGTCAGGAAAGATGGTTCAGACAATTTAGAACTCAACTTTTCTGTTGGTAAGCAAATGGATGTAAATGCAGAATTTGTCATTAATGATTATAAAAGTGAGGACTGTAATAACCATATTGGATTTCCTGTATTGATGGATGCCAAAATATTAATTGAGAAATTGGATAAGCTTACAATTGCGCATCATGCAGTCATAAAAGATCACTTTCCATTGGAAATTAAAAGTTTGATTAAGGGAGTGGATTATCAATTTGAGCTCAATTTACATCGGACCCGGGATGGTAATAAAGGGAGTATACAAATGGATTTCAATATTTTAGCCAATGGATATATTATTTGTTCGGCAGATATAAAAACAAAAATTGAATACACCAAAGATGGTTATTATTTTACATATTTTGATTTTGAGATTGAGCTGATAGATCATCAAATAAAAGGTAAAATCGATTATGCCAAAATCGATCCTACAGCCGGGAATTATATTGATTTATTTAATGAATATTCAGAGATAATTATATCTGAAGTCTATGGTAAAAAAGTTGGTAATATAGTGTTGGGTTTGAGCGGTGATGGCGAACTTCTCGACTATTTTATCAATTTTAACAATGGTGAAAAAATATTACTTAGCAACTATATACCTCTGATAAAAAAAGTTTTAGACTATAAATATTAATTAAAAAACCAGATCAAATGAAAACAAAAATTAGCTTGCTTTTAATGTTAGCAATAGGCGTATTGTTTAGCATTTATTCGTGTAAAAAAAAGGAAGAAGTTGATCCTTCAAAAACAATGGGCAAAGTTGGTAATTATTGGGATGCCTCAATTAGTGGATATTCTGGTACTACCATTGTAATTGACGAAAATAACGGGGGAAATGTTGCTGCAACTTTAACATTTAATGGTGGAACTTATGAAGTAGAAGGCAAAGTTACAAGTAATGGAATTTACGATTATGTATATAGTAACGGGGATAAAAGTAAACCTTTTACATTGGTGAAATTTGATGCCAAAGTGGGTGATCGGTGGGAATTCAATGTCGGTAATTTGACTGTGGTTCGTGAAGTGGTGAAAAAAAGTACGGAGGATGATACCCCTTATGGTTTTATGTATGTCAAAACAGTTGATGTTGAAGAAATAATTCCTGAAGGTCTGATTCTAAAAAGTACTTCTAGTCAGGTCAGTAAGATTTTATGGAGATTTAACCATAAATTCGGCTTTATTTCTGCAACGATTACAAAACG
>PHDM01000053.1 GCA_002840985.1 Bacteroidetes bacterium HGW-Bacteroidetes-17 | reverse complement strand
TCATTCTTTGGATTGTTGTTCCGGAAGCCATGACAACTTCAGAACGACTGGAAATGCGAGGTGAAAAAGTGAATATCTCGAATATCGAAAAATCAATAAAGGATGAATTCGATAATTTGAAAGGGACGATTAATGACCTGACCCAACAAGCCAAGGAAACTTACAAAAAAAAAAGCGATATACCTAAGACTGTTTTCGAGGACATCCTAGAGCTATTCGTTAATATTGCCAAAGCATTTTTTAAAGGGATCGTGATCTTGCTCGGAATCGTGATTATGGTTACCGGGCTTTCACTTATATTGGCATTTGTTGCAGCATTTTTCGGTCGTGGAATTTGGTTCTTTGATGGTCCGGATATGGTTGTACTGCCTGCTTTTCAACTCATGGATATTTTCCTTAGCAGTTCAGGAAACATCGGTTTATTAAAAGTAGGATTATTTTTCCTGATCGGAATACCGTTAATCATGTTGATGTATGCAGGTATCCGAATGATTTTTGGATTTGAAAGGGTCAGACATCTAGGACTAACTGCCTTTGTTCTTTGGTTAATCGGATTGGCTCTTACCTTGTCTTTTTCATACAGAATATTTCATAATTTCAGGTACGAAGCGGAAGATAAATATGAATATGCTATCGAACAACCCAACACAAATGAAATTTTCCTAGAAACCAAAAATTCTGACAAAATCTTAAATTATAAGTACGATGAACTCATTGAAATTGACGATTTGGAAATTGCAGTGACCGATGATGGTTATTATATAAATAAGGCAAGACTGGATATCAGAAAAAGCAATAATGATAAGATTAGTTTGACAAAGCATGCAACTGCCCGTGGAAGGTCTGGATTTGCAGCTAAAGAAAGAGCTGAATTAACCGTTTATAACTTTGAGCAAGAAGGAAATCGTTTCATTTTTGATGAGTTTTATAAAATTCCGAAAGAGGTACTTTGGGCCGATCAGGAAATTACTTTGGAATTACGCGTTCCTGTAGGTACAAAAATTAAACTGGATCAAAATATGTACAATATTCTTCGCCGAAATTCAGGCTATTATTACTACAGCTGGTCCGATCAGGATTATGTGATGACAGAGGATGGTTTGGAAAAATCGAGGGATATCAATGATCGAAAATCCGATTCACTTCAAAAAGGCTATTCAGGGATCAACTCGGTTAATTTAAATTACATTGGATTATCCTTTAATTCGTTTATAAAATAATGACATTTAATGAGTAGCTGAGAATATTGAAAATTTAACTTTAAATATTTTAGTCACTTTAAATACTTTAGTCACTTCATTTATTCGTTCATTACTTAATTCTGCGTTTTCTAAGTAAATTGACGACAGTAGCGGTAGAGTTCCTCTATCGCTACTTTATTTTTACTAAATTCGCATTGTACCATTTGCTTATTTTCAAAATATTTTCCGGTATAATTGATCCCAGCCGGATCTGTTGCAAGCCAAACAGGAGTAATAGCTCCGGTTTCAGGCGATTCATGACCACCATAGCCCAAATTATTACTCAATTTGGAATTTACGTCCCTGGGATGACAAGCGTTTACCGCAATCCCAAAATTATCCAACCGCTCTGCAAAGGCAACCGTTAACATTCGATTGGCCTGCTTCGATTGGCGATAGGCCAAATCATTATGATAGGGGCGATGTTCAAACTGAAGATCGTTGATATCCAAATCACCGGCCCATGAGCTTGCCACATTTACTATTCGGGCATCCTTTTTACCTGTCATATACTCACTAAAATAGTGCATCATCCTGAAATAGCCCAGGATATTTGTTGCAAACTGCAATTCAAAACCATCGTTGGTGGTTCTCCGTTCACGAGGAGTGGTGGCTGCATTGTTTATTAAAATATGTAAAGGGCCTTCCCATCTTTTATATAAATCCTTTATAGAGGAAAGACTTGATAAATCAACCAATTCGTACCAAACTTTAGCATCCGGCTTTAATGCCTGGATAGTAGCTACGGCTTCTTCCAAACGTCTTTCATTTCTTCCCAAAAGAAATACTTCATAATCTAAAAATGCTAATTTCCGTGCAATGGCAAACCCAATTGCGCCATAAGCACCGGTTACAATTGCAGTTTTTTGATTTTCTTGATCCATGCAACTTTGAATTTCTAAGGTCGAATATAATCTATATCATATAATTATGTCAATATTTGTTAATAAATAGCCCCTATTGTGAATTTTTAATTTATAATCATTTTAATTAGCTTTGCCGATAATTGAAAGAATTAAAACCAATGACGAAAATTCTTGATGGGAATAAAATATTGGAATACATAAATAAGGATGAAATCCTGACTGATTTTCGTATTGCCAATGAGAGCAGACAGGTAAGTATATTAGGTCGCAGGGAGGTATTAACCGGAAAAGCGAAGTTCGGAATCTTTGGCGATGGCAAGGAAATTCCGCAATTGGCGATGGCTAAGGTATTTCAAAATGGCGACTGGCGCTCAGGCTACTATCGTGATCAAACCTTTATGTTTGCTTCCGGCATGATGGGTTTGGAGGAATTTTTTGCTCAGCTTTATGGTGATACCGATCAGGAATTCAATCCCGGAACCGGAGGTCGCCTGATGAACAATCATTTTTCAAGACCAACCCTTGATAAAAACGGAAACTGGCTGAATCTTTCAGAACAAAAAAACGCTGCAACCGACACCTCCCCTACTGCCAGCCAAATGCCCAGAGCGCTTGGTTTAGCGCAGGCTTCAAAAATGTATCGAAATAATCCTGAACTTAAAAATCATCAGCAGTTTTCAATAAAAGGGAATGAGGTTGCTTTTGCCACCATCGGAGATGCAAGTACTTCGGAAGGTCAGTTTTTTGAAACAATCAATGCAGCAGGCGTTTTACAGGTACCATTAGCGGTTTCTATCTGGGATGATGGTTGGGGGATTTCGGTACCCATAAAATTTCAAACCACAAAAGGAAATATTTCTGAAGCATTAAAGGGTTTTGAAAAAACCAAAGTAGCGGATGGTTTTCTGATTTATAAAGCCAAAGCATGGGATTATCCCAATTTAATCCAAACTTATCGGGAAGGGATTCAACAATGTCGTAAAAACCACATTCCGGTAATTTTTCATATTACAGAGGCTACACAACCTCAAGGTCATTCTACTTCCGGTTCGCATGAACGCTATAAAACTGAAGAAGAGCTTCAGCTTGAAAAAGAAAGAGACGGAATTGCCGTGATGCGAGATTGGCTGATTAGATCTGGCATCGCTACTGAGGAAGAATTAAAACATATTGAAACAACGGCCATTCTTAGAGCCAAAGATGCCAGAAGAAATGCCTGGAACAACTACCAAAAACCCATTAAAAAGAAACAGCATGAGTTTCTGAAAATGGTGGATGTAACTACTTGTAATTGTGCTAAAACAGCCAAAATAGAGCAGATCAAAACAGAACTCTCTAATGTGGGAGAACCCATCTATAAAGATTTGATGTCTTCAGGGAAAAAGATACTCAGGCTTATTTGTAACTCGTGCAGTAATCCGCAAAACTCGCTGAAAACAAACGTCACCAACTGGTTGAATAAAGAAATGGCATTAAGTAAGAACCGATACAGTTCACATTTATACAGTGAATCGGATCAATCAACACTTAAAGTTAAAGAAGTCAGAGCCATCTATAATGAAAATCCGGAATCAATTCCGGGCCGTGAAATTTTATTGAAAAATTTCGATTATATTTTTAATAAATATCCTGAATCCTTAATTTTCGGAGAGGATGTAGGTAAGATTGGAGGTGTAAATCAGGCGCTCGAAGGCTTACAAAAGAAATACGGAGAATTGCGAATTGCTGATACCGGAATCAGAGAAGCAACAATTATTGGTCAGGGAATCGGGATGGCGATGCGAGGCTTACGCCCCATTGCAGAAATCCAGTATTTCGATTATTTATTATATGGTTTACAATTACTTAGTGATGATTTAGCTACATTAAGTTACCGCAGTCGTGGCACTCAAAAAGCACCATTGATTATTCGTACAAGGGGACATCGGCTTGAAGGCATCTGGCATTCGGGATCACCTTTAAGCATGGTCATCAATTCTGTTCGTGGCATGCATGTATTGGTGCCTCGCGATATGACCCAGGCTGCGGGTTTCTACAATACCATGATGGTATCCGACGATCCTGCACTTATTATTGAACCACTTAATGGATATCGAATCCGGGAAAAGGTACCATCAAATATCGGTGAATTTAGGGTCATTCCCGGAAAAGCAGAAGTTTTAGTAACGGGTAAGGATTTAACACTCGTAACTTATGGCTCTTGTGTGAGGATAGCCCAGGATGCAGTAAATCAACTTAAAGAATTTGATATTGAGGTTGAATTGATTGACGTTCAATCATTATTACCTTTCGATACAGATCAAACTATCAGTCAATCGCTTCACAAAACAAATAAAATATTGTTCTTTGACGAAGATGTTCCGGGTGGTGCCACAGCATACATGATGCAGATGGTTTTGGAAGGGCAAAAAGGATTTTATCATTTGGATGCAGAACCAAAAACTTTAACTGCGAAAGATCATCGGGCTGCTTATAGTACGGATGGAGATTATTTCTCGAATCCAAATGCAGAAGACGTTTTTGATACGGTTTATAACATGATGCACGAATATAATCCTGTAAAATATCCTAAGATTTTTTGATTTTTCATGATGAACTTTAAAATATAGCATGAGAGTATATACAATTATTTTATTCTTTTTTTTAGCAGGCCCAACCGCCTTGATTTCACAAAACAATTATAATTCAACCACAGCTGAAAAAGGAGAAGGGATCTTATCAATGCTTCGTAGAAACGGTCTTGATCCTGCTGTATATATGGACGAATTTTTAAAGATCAATAAGGCTCATCTGAATAAAAATAATGAATTGATTGTTGGAAAAAAATATTATTTGCCAGGAATACCTACTGCCAGCAATTTTGCCATCTTCGGTAAAAAATATGAAACCGTTGATGTTATCGATCAGCAATTAAAGGGAGCCACCTATTATTTAATTAGCGGCCATGGTGGCCCCGATCCGGGAGCAGTATCAATAATTGAAAATAAACAGGTTTGTGAAGATGAGTATAGTTATGACATTACGTTAAGGCTTGGCAGAGCCTTAATCCAACGTGGTGCCACGGTATATATGATTACCAGGGATATTAACGATGGTATCAGGGATGATCGTTTTTTAAAAAGTGACCACGATGAATTGTGTTACCCTGACAAGAAAATCCCCCGTAACCAGATACTCAGGTTGCGACAAAGAACCAATATCGTAAACAAATTATATTTGGCTGACAAAGAAAAATTCCAACGGGTTATTATTATCCACATGGATTCGAGAAGTAAAAATGAAGATTTGGATGTTTATTTCTACTACGACAGACGAAGTAATAGCGGTAAAAAAATGTCAGACATTTTGCTTAATAAGTTAAAACAAAAATATAATACGCACCAGCCCGGCAGAGGCTATGACGGAACCGTATCAACCCGTAATCTATTTGTACTTCAGAACACCTACCCCACTGCCACGTTCATCGAACTTGGAAATATGAATCATCAACAAAATCAAAAACGATTTCTAATAGCTGATAATCGTCAGGCCTTGGCTAATTGGCTTACCGAGGGGTTAATTCAGGATTATAAGGAAGAGATTAAGAAATAATTAAAAGGAATTACTTGCTGACCAATTCAGATTCCTCCATGATTACTTCATAAACATAACCTGCACCAAAATCTTTATTCAGGTTTATGGTTCCTTTAAAGGTAACAATATCGCCAACTTTGACTACAGCACTTGTGGTTAATGTAAGATCAAAAGCATTTTCATTACCGGTACCATCCTGGATATGAATCCAATTCTTGCCCATGATGGCTTCATTGTATTTAACAACTTCACCTCTTATGGTTACAGTTTGACCTTTATATTTTTCGGGGTTTGCAAACAAATCACCTAATGTGATGCCACCCTCAGCTTTCTCAACCTGAACAGCTTTTTTCACTGCTTCCTTGACCATACCGTGAGGAGCAGTCATGTCTGCTTGGGTTACAGGAATGGGTTCTAATGAAATTTGATTGATAAAATAAACAAGATCGAATGTTTTGTTCAAATCTTTGCTCTCAAAGTTTTCCATTGGTAAACCTTCCATGAAGTATACAGTTTGTCCAATCGAAAAATCCTGCTTGGTACAGGCGATCCAAAACTTATCAGAACTCTCTTCAACCAATAAATAAGTGTAAGCATTGGCTTGAAGAACTTCTTTTACATTGGCTTTATGCTGACCATCGACCGCTTCAACCGAATCAGCATTTGAAGAATTTGAATTACATGCGAATATTGATATAAGTAATATCATTAAGAGAGAGGAATTGAAAATTTTCATTATTATAAATTTTAAAAGTTGAACTTAGTTTCGTTAGAATGCAATTTTATATTTGAAGCCCAAAAGTAGGTATTTTTTTTCACAAAGACAGCCATCAAAAACATGATATATTCCAGCATTGATACTGAGATTAATTCCTTGCATTTCCAAAAATCAAAACAAACATTGCTCCCTGACCATCATCGGAATGAGCAGAAATACTGCCTCCATGCATGAGCATAATCTGCCTCGACAAACTTAAACCAATTCCTGAGCCATCAGATCGGGTAGTAAAAAAGGGAATGAAAATTTTGTCCAGCAAATCATCGCTTAAACCCATCCCCGAATCCTTGATTTCAATTTGTATCCTTTTGTTGGCAGTATAAAATGCCTTCACAGTTATTTGTTTGGCCTCAACCTGCATAACAGCCCAAATTGAGTTTTTAATTAAATTAATTAGCACCTGCTCTATCTGTTCTCGATCTGCATTTATTTTCAAGTCGCTCGGTTGAATTTCCCATTCAAAATTGATTTTTTCCTTTTCAAAAGCCTCCTCGAATAAAATTACAAGTTCATTCATCAAATCAGTTAATGAAATTTCAGTGATCTGAGGCAATGGAAGAATGGCTAAATTCCTGTATTTTCTTACAAATTCCATCATTCCCTCTCCCCTGTTTTTAATGGTCGTTAGACCTTTATCAAGCTTTGCCCTCATTTTCTCATCGGGTTCTTGATTTTTTTTGACCAAAGCAGAAAGAGAATCGGCTAAAGAGGTGATCGGAGATACCGAATTCATTATTTCATGAGTCAGAATACGAATCATTTTTTGCCAGGTTTCTGTTTCTTTTAAATCCAACTCAGGTTTAATATTCTGAAGAGAAACGAGATTCAATTCCTCACCGGCAATTTTGTATTTGTTAACCTTAGCAGCGAGTTGAAGCATTTCGTTGCCATTTTTTAATTCTAATAATTGCTGTTGTCCGGGAGTGAGCTTTAGAAAGAATTCACTTAAATTTTTATGCGTAAAGTCCAGCGCGAACAGATTCTTAAGTCGCGATAATCCAAAAATCCTTAGAGCTTCGGAATTTATAAACCTGATCAATCTTCTCGAATCGAATGCAAATACGCCTACTCCAACATGCTCAATTACAGCTTTGAAGTACAGATCTTGCTCCTCTCGTTTTTTTATTACATCCTTAAAATGCCTTGATAAGTGATCAAGTTGAAAATTTAATTCGTCAAAATCCCCTTCATTACCAATATTCCTATAAATTATATTATAATCTTCAGTTCGTACCGATTCGAAAAACATGGCTAATTTCCTGTTAATTTTATTCAGATAATCAATTAGTAGATAAATCTGGATAATAGTCAAAAAAATGAATAATATTTGAACATACAAGAAATTTGGTTTATGCAACAATTGTAAAAAGATAAACCCGCTTAAAAACATAAGCAAAATCCTTATTACAACCTGAATATAAAACTTTCTATAAACCATATTTTTTCATCTTGTTATAAATTGTTTGCCTTGTAATGCTAAGTTCCCGGGCTGCCCTGAGCATATTTCCCTGATGTTTATTGATAGCTTGTAAAATGGCCAGCTTCTCTATTTCCTCTAAACTCCCGGTATGCGATTGAATACTCTGATTTCCTTCAATGTTCATCGCATCCACATCCAATATTTCATTTATATTTAGGATGACGCATTTTTCAATTAAATGTTCTAATTCCCGGATGTTCCCCGGCCAGGAATGTTTTTGCAATGCCTTAATAAATGCTGATGTCATTTTCATACCATCTCTTTTGTACTTATGGGAAAAGCGTTCCAAAAATATTTGTGCCAAAAACTCAACATCTTCTATCCGATCCCTTAATGAAGGCATTTCAAGGGTGATGGTATTGATCCGATAAAGCAAATCCTCGCGAAAATCTTTTTTGATTATCAACTTTTGAAGGGGACGATTTGTCGCCGTAATAAGGCGAATATCCAAATGTTCGGCCATATTTGATCCTAAAGGTGTGATTTTCTTCTCCTGTAATGCATTTAAAAGCTTCACCTGCATTGCCATCGATAAATTCCCGATTTCATCCAAGAACAAAGTTCCACCATTGGCCGTACTCATTCTACCTGCCTTATCAGTTTTGGCATCTGTAAAAGCACCTTTTTTATAGCCAAACAATTCACTTTCAAACAATTCCTCGTTTAAAGAACCCAGATCAACTGTTACAAAAGCTTCCTTTTTCCGATTGGATTGAAGGTGGATTTCTCGTGCAAGTAAGCTTTTCCCACAGCCGTTTTCGCCTGTGATTAAAACACTGGCATCGGTTGGAGCAACCTTAGCAACAATTTCCATTATTTTTTTGAATGCGGCAGATTTTCCGATAATTTGAATTTGGGTACGATTAATCTCTTCAACGAGATAGTTTTTCTGAACTTTTAGCTTTGCCGATTCTTTTTGCGATCTGCTTAATTTTACTGCCGATTTTAATGTGGCCGTTAACTTATCATTATCCCATGGTTTCAAAACAAAATCTGTTGCTCCCTCCTTCATTGCATTTACGGCTACATGCACATCACCAAAAGCCGTAAACATCAATACTTCTATAGTCGGATCAATTTCTTTTATTTTTTTCAACCAAAATATCCCTTCATTTCCGGTATTCACTTTCGAAGTAAAATTCATATCCAACAAAACAACATCCGGAAATTTCGTTTGAATAATATTTGGAATTTGATTCGGATTGCTTAGGGTAATCAGTTCCTTAAACTCATCATCTAACAGAACCTCAAGGGCACTCAGAACATCTTTATTATCATCCACGATCAGAATCACTCCATCATTCATTACATCAAGTATTTAATCAAAATAATTTCCCGAAGTCCTGCTTCTGAGTTCCGCATATTCTCCCCTAAATAGAGGAGACGTCAGTCGAAAGACTGACAGCGGGGTAAAATAAGAAAAAATCGTTTTCCAACCCTAAGCTGAAATAAAATCGGCGAAACTTGCTTGCCGTCAGGCAAGTACACCTGGCCAGCCTCGAGGTAGTCAACTTTAAGATTTTTTCTTATTTCAAATGTAAATATTTTTGACGAACACCTGTAAAATATTTTTACACTCCAACGAGCATTTTATATGTATACTAACACATTTCAAGCTCTTTATCAGCAACATACATTTGATGGCACATCATTTGAAAAGGATATAAATCAATACCAAAATATACAAACATGATCAAAAATTATTTTAAAACAGCATTCAGAAATATTGGAAGAAATAAACTATTTACTTTCCTAAATATATTAGGCCTTTCATTGGGTTTGGCAACAGCCATACTCATTTTATTTTGGGTCCAGGACGAATTGAGTTTTGACTGCTATCATAAAAATGCTAAAAATATCTATCGAATCACGGGTGATTATAACTTGAATGGAAGCCGGGTACAAATTGCGGTTGCATCACCTCCGATGGCAGCAACGATGATCCATGATTATCCTGAAGTTGAAAATGCATGCAGATTCAGACAAACCGGTTCACGAATTATTGGGGTCGGAGATCAAAAATTTAAAGTAGAGAATATCACTTATGCCGATTCAACTTTTTTTGATTTATTCGACATTCCTGTGTTCAGGGTGATCCGGCAAATCTGTTAAATCAACCTAAGTTTGTAATGTTAAGTAGGACAACTGCGAATCGCTTCTATACTGATCAAAATCCAATCGGACAAATGCTGAAAATTGGAAATGAATCTTTCATGGTCACAGGTATTTACGATGACATCCCTGATAATACTCATTTTCATTTTGACCTTTTATTATCCATGTCAAGTCTGGAAGAGAGTTTTGATCAAATGTGGCTAAGCAATAATTTCCACACCTACATTCTATTACATCCAAATACAGATCCCATAAAACTCGAGAAACAGATGCAGGAAATGATTGCAACCTACATGGGGCCTGACCTTGAACGATTAATGGGTAAAACACTGGATGAGTTTATGGGTGAAGGTTCTGCTGCCTATGGATTACAAAAACTTACGGATATACATTTACATTCGGACCTGATGGCCGAACTTGAAAGCAATAGCGACATCAGCAATGTTTATGTGTTTTCATTTATTGCATTTTTTATTTTAATTATCGCTTGCATAAACTTTATGAACATGGCAACTGCCCGTTCCGAAAGCCGTAGCAAAGAAGTTGGCATCAGAAAAGTATCCGGTGCGCTAAGGGGACAAATAATATTTCAATATTTACTTGAATCATTTGTTATCACCCTATTTGCATATTTTTTGGCTATGATTTTAGTTGAAATTTATTTACCAAGTTTTAATAACCTATCCGGTAAAAATATTAACATTAACTATTTTGAGCCAAAAACACTTTTAATGCTATTTGGTATTATCATATCAACTAGTTTAATCTCAGGAAGCTACCCATCTTTTTACCTATCCTCTTTTCAACCAATCGAAACGCTTAAGGGTACGCTTAAAAAAGGTAAATCAAGTGGTAAATTAAGAAATATATTAGTGGTTATTCAATTTTTTACAACCATACTTCTAATCAGCAGTAGCATTTTTGTATATAATCAACTTAATTTTATCAAAACCAAAAAGCTCGGATTTGAGAAGGAGCAGTTAATCTGCGTTGGAAATTTGAATGCGTTAAGTGATAAAGTTGATTCCTTTAAGCAAGAATTATTGAATTATCCTGAAATTATCAGTGGAACCATTTCATCCTTTCTACCGGTGCCTTCCAGTTCAAATAACTCTGTAGTGTTTCCAGATGGGGATCGAAATAATATAGTTAACATGTATCAGTGGAATGTGGATGTTGATTATGTTAAAACATTTAGGATGAATATTATTGAAGGCAGAGACTTTTCATCAGAATTTAAAACTGATTCGTTGGCCGTTTTAATTAATGAAGCAGCACTTAAACAATTTGGTTGGAAATCGGCTGAAGGACATTTTATTCAACTATACACTGATATGCAAGGTTCAACAGCCAATTTCAAAGTTGTCGGCGTAATTCAGGACTTTCATTACGAATCATTAAAAGCATCTATTTCTCCAATGCTGATGAATTTGAGCAAGGGAGGATTCTATCTGACTTTAAGATATAATGCGACAAGCACTGAAGAGGTTATTCAATTAATTGAGAAAAAATGGAAAGAATTTGCCCCAAATTATCCTTTCGAATACTCATTTATAAATGAACGATTTAATAATATTTATTTTCAGGAACAGCGAATGGGGAAAATTATGAAAAACTTCACTTTTCTAGCAATAATAATTGCGTCGCTGGGTTTATTTGGTTTGGCTGCTTTCATTGCAGAAAAAAGAACTAAAGAAATTGGAATTAGAAAAGTAAATGGGGCAAGCTTATTAAATATTTTCATGTTATTTACAAAAGATATTGCAAAACTGATCATCATCGCATTTATCCTCGCGGTACCTATCACATGGTATATTATCGATCGTTGGTTAAATAATTTCACTTATCGGGTAGATATAAACTGGATGGTTTTTATTGGTGCAGGATTAATTTCTTTCCTGATAGCTATTATAACCATTTCATATCAGGCCTACCATGCTTCAACTCGTAACCCGATTGACTCGTTAAAATACGAGTAGTCATAAATTCAATGAAATATTTTAATGATAATTACCTGAAAAAAGCACAAAATCTCTCCTTTTCATTTAGTATATCATTTTGAATAATTTCAAACTTGTTAAATGGTCAATAAATAACGATCTTTGATGATACTTTTTTTATTATTGATAGTTATAAAAACCAAAATCATGAAATCACAATTCTTAAAAATATCCTTCTTACTTATTAGTACAATTCTGGTTTCAACTCAGTTAAATGCTCAGGAAAAACCATTTCGTATAGGTGTTAAAACCGGATTTCCAAATGTTGTAACCGGTAATATTGAATTCGTCACTCCGCTAGTCGATCAACGATTAGCTTTTATGATTGATTATTCGAAGTTTTCATTTAATGATCAGGATGTTAGTTTAAAATATTCTTACTTCGAAGCCGGAATCAATTATTATTTAAAGAGAGAAGGTCATGGCCCTTATGTTGCCATCAGTTATACAAACATGAATGTTGATTTGACTTATGAGAACGTTGAATCTGATGAAAATTCAGGTGAATTTGGTTCTGCGACAGCAGGAATAGGAATGAATACACTGAATATTAAACTTGGGGCAAAATGGGGTGGCCTGATTTATTTCAGGCCTGAAATTGGGTACTCATTCACACCGCTCCCAAATACGATTGACATTGAAGTTAATTTTAATAACAGTCCTTCAGAAACTCACGTTGAAGAAGTTCCTTCGATAATTTCCGGAGGTTTAATTTTCAATATTGGATTTGGATTTTCATTTTAATTCTAACACTAGTTCATTCAAGGCATGAAACGTTTATCAATTTTCCTGTTTGTTTTTTTTATTCCATATTCCATTTTTGCACAAGAACTCATTAATCGAAAGGAAATTCGTGAAGCACGGAAAGCAAAAATCGAAACTACGGTCAAAAAAGTAATTGAGTCAAAAGATTTTATTTTCACGGTTAGAAATGCCAATCCGGCGATCGGGCCATCAATAGCCCTGAATTCAGATTATGATTTCAAAATTACCGGAGATTCTGCATATAGCTACTTGCCTTACTTTGGGGAAGCTTACAAAGCTGAATACGGAAGTAATGAGGGTGGAATAAAATTTGAAAACTTGATTTATAATTACCGCATCGTATTCAATAAAAAAACAAGTTTTTATGAAATTAGGTTTGAAATAATTGAGCCAAGCGATACCTATCGGATTTATTTAAATATTTCTTCTTCAGGCTATGGAAATCTGAATATCTCAAGCAATAATCGTCAAACCATTAGTTATGATGGAATTCTGAATAAATTGCTCGAATGAGTTAATTCAATAGTCAAATTATTATGTACGGATATTAAATTCCAAACAATCAAAACTCATCAATTAAAAATTAGCATTCAAAACAATCAAACCAACTACTTCCTTTAGCAATTTAGCTGCCAATGCAGAAGTAATGCCCGAAGGGTCACGATCAGAATTCAATTCTACAATATCAGCCCCAATTATCGGGGCTTTAATTTGATGCAGCATATTAATCAGTTCTCGGGTCGATAATCCACCAGGTTCATAATGTGAAACTCCGGGTGCAAAGGCCGGATCAAGAACATCTAAATCAATTGATATATATAAAGGATTTTGAAAATTTAAAATTTTCATATTGGCGATATCTTTCATCATGACAATTTCAATTCCAAACTTTTTGGCTTGATCCAGAAGATGTTTTGGCATATTTCGGATACCGACAGAAACTAAACTGTTTGCCAAACCATCTTCCAGAATACGTGCAAAAGGGCACGCATGCGAAAAACGATCTCCATCCAATTCGTCATAAATATCAGCATGTGCATCAAAATGCAGAATATCAAATTTGCCGTGTTCCTTATTCAACGCCTGAATAATTGGATAAGTGATTGAATGATCGCCACCCAGAAAGATTGATGGTAATTTTAAATCAATAACCTCGCTTATTTGCAGCGAAATCTGTTGATAATCTGCTGTTTGAATATCTCCACAATCTTTCAATACGAGCGAAATGTCAATTCCGGTTTCCGATATGTAATTTGAGGATCCGTCATGAAGTACTTTTCTTATTTCATCTGGAGCTTTTGCAGCTCCTTTTTTAAAAGACGATTTATCATCGTAAGGGATTCCAAGTATATTAACTATATGTTTTCTCATCATTAATTAAATTGATCTTCCACAAAGATAATTTTTCATCTGTTTATAATTTGTTTTTAATTGTCAGATACCTGCCTGTCTTCAGACAGGGAACTCGCCAATAATCGTTCTCCGGAGCAAGAAGTAATTCTCATGGCTCGTTTCATTTTGGATGGTTCGTAAATTTTCAAAATCAATTCCATTCCTCACGTCTATCTTGAACAGAAATCCTTATTTTTATGAAAATTAATCTGAACATGACGAGCCTACGAAATAGATTAAAATCAATTGGACCCGGAATTCTGGTAACTGCAGCTTTTATTGGACCGGGAACAATTACTACATGCACATTGGCAGGAGCCGGTTTTGGGTATGCACTTTTATGGGGTTTGCTATTCTCGGTAATTGCGACCATCATACTACAGGAAATGTCAGCCAGACTTGGTATTGTAGGCAGACTTGGCCTTGGTGAAGCTTTGAGAAAACAGTTCAAAAATCCGATCACAAAACTATTATCAGCGGTACTCGTTTTGTCAGCCATCGTCATTGGAAATGCTGCTTACGAAACAGGAAATATAATGGGAGCATCTCTCGGATTGGAAGAAATCACTAAATTTTCAGGCTTTGAGCTGAATAATGGTGGAATATTAAAGATATGGGGGCCGGTAATTGGTTTAACTGCATTCTTCCTTTTATATTTAGGTAGTTATAAACATCTGGAGCGAGCTTTAATTGCGCTGGTTTTATTGATGAGCATATCCTTTATTGCCACTATGATTGTAATCGGACCTGATTTAGCTCAAATATTCAAGGGGGTTTTTATTCCTAAATTACCAACGGGAAGCACCCTAATGTTAATTGGTTTAATTGGCACTACGGTTGTTCCTTATAATTTATTTCTTCATGCATCAACCGTTCAGGAGAAATGGAAAGGTGAGAAAGACTTAAAAGTGGCTCGTATCGACTTATCCTTATCAATCATTTTAGGTGGATTAATTTCAATGTCAATAGTGATAACATCGGCAGTGGCATTTTTTGGTACAAACGCTCAGCTAAGGGGAGCTTCCGACCTTGCTTCTCAATTAACTCCATTCTTAGGTGATTGGGCTGGAATCTTTATGTCGATTGGATTATTTGCTGCAGGAATATCCTCTGCAATCACGGCACCTTTAGCTGCTGCCTATGCCACTTCAGGTATTTTAGGCTGGAAAACTGATCTGAAATCAAAGAAATTTAAAACAGTCTGGATTTCAATTTTATCGATAGGCATTATTTTTTCAGCCATTGGATTTAGTCCGATAAAAGCGATTGTTTTTGCACAGGTAACCAACGGTATCCTGCTTCCGGTAATTGCGATTTACTTATTGATAGTAATGAACAGCAAGCACATTCTGGGAAATCATTCAAATAAAGTATTTCAAAATATTTTGGGATTAATTATTGTTTTAATTATGCTTGTACTCGGAGGTAAAAGTATTCTTTTGGCTTTTGGAGCTTTGTAAATGAATATTGAACAATGTAAAATGTAAAATGTTGAATGTAGAATTTTCAATGATCTTGAGTCTTGAAAACTTCTTGAATCTTGTGTCTTGAATCTTTATACTTGAAACTTGACACTTGTATCTAATTCTAGAATCTAAAAATCTAATACGATGAAAGTAGATATAAACTCAGATTTAGGCGAAAGCTTCGGAAATTACAAAATGGGAAATGATGCTGAAGTCATGAAATACATTACATCTGCAAATATCGCTTGTGGTTTTCATGCCGGCGACCCGGTTGTGATCGAACATACCATCAAATTGGCACTTGAAAATAAGGTTGCAATTGGAGCTCATCCAGCTTATCCTGATCTGATGGGTTTCGGACGACGATCCATGAATTTAAGCCCAAAAGAAATCAAAGCCTATGTCCTTTATCAGGTGGGTGCACTCAAAGCTATGAGCGAAGCATTGGGAGGTAAATTACAACATGTAAAAGCGCATGGGGCATTATACAATGATGCTGCCGTAAATAAATCTATTTCAACTGCAATAGTTGAAGCAGTTTACTTAATCGATCCTGAGCTTATTTTTATGGGTCTGGCAAATTCTGAAATGTTGGAAGTGGCTAAAAAGTTGGGTCTAAATACTGCAAGCGAAGTTTTTGCCGACCGCGCATACATCAAGTCAGGAACCTTGGTATCGCGTGCACTTCCTGGTGCAGTCATTCACGACACTAATATTTGCAATGAAAGGGTTCTAAGAATGATTAGGGAAGGAAGTGTTAATGGGATTGATGGCAGCGATATTAAAATTAAGGCTGAATCTATTTGCATACATGGCGACAATCCTGCTGCCATCGAAATGGCCAGCTCCTTAAAAAATCATCTTGAAATACATGGAATCATCATACAAGCATTAAAAGCATGACCAATTATAACATAAAGATTATTCCTTCCGGAGATTCCGCTATGTTGGTGCGATTCGGGAATGAGATTACTGAAAAAATTAACACGCGTGTGCATGATCTTCATTTTATGCTGGATGAATTAAAGGTCAAAGGAATTATTGAAATGGTACCTGCTTATACGGACCTTCTTATTTTGTATGATCCATTAAAGGTTTCTTATGATGGATTAAATCAAATAATTAATGAGGAAATCAAAAAACCAGGCAAACAGGGAACTATTAAACAACGAATAATTGAAATTCCGGTTTGTTACGATGAAGAATTTGGTAGTGATTTGGCAGAAGTTTCAGAGCATACAGGTTTGTCAAAAGATGAAATTATCCGAATTCATTCAAATTCAAAATATCTGGTTTATATGCTCGGATTTACCCCAGGATTCAGCTATTTGGGAGGAATGGATGAAAGAATTGCCTGCCCGCGGAAAAAAATACCACGACAAAATATTCCGGCAGGTTCGGTAGGAATTGCTGATAAACAAACCGGAATTTATCCCATCGAAAGCCCGGGTGGTTGGCAACTCATAGGAAGAA
Source organism: Bacteroidetes bacterium HGW-Bacteroidetes-17 (assembly GCA_002840985.1). Lineage (GTDB taxonomy): Bacteria > Bacteroidota > Bacteroidia > Bacteroidales. The sequence goes on along the minus strand of PHDM01000053.1, from coordinate 3,607 downwards.
CTCCACTCAACCTTTTCAATCCCGAAAGAGAAGAAGTTTTTTTATGTCAGGCTGGAGATCAATTGCAGTTTATTCCTATAGAAAAAGTTGAATTTGAATCAATTAAAATAGCACAGAACAAATGACAGGGCAGATAAAATTTATCTCGGGAGGAATGCTTACAAGCATTCAGGATCTAGGCAGATATGGATATCAAAAATATGGTATGCCTGTATCAGGTGCCATGGATACCTATTCCTTACAATTAGCGAACTATTTAGTCGGGAATAAAAGAGATGAAGCCTGTTTTGAAATAACCTATCTTGGACCAGAAATTGAATTCCATTCTGATACAACAATAGCGATTAGTGGAGCAATTATGCAATCTACTATAAATGGAAAGCCTGTTCCAATGAGTGCAAGTATCCCTGTTTCAAACGGAGAAATTTTGGTGATGGGAGCTGTAAAAAAAGGAATGAGAGCCTATTTATCAATAGCAGGTGGAATTATGGTTCCAGAGGTGATGGAAAGCAAATCTACTTATCTCAGAGCTAAAGTAGGTGGATTTCAAGGTCGGAAAATTGAAACGGGAGATCTTATTGAAATTGGAAAGTGTTCTCCAATACCCATAAAAGAAATCCCTTCTCCGCTTTTATTTATCTACCCTGGCATCCAAACAATCAGAGTTATAAAAGGCACTGAATTTGATCGTTTTGAAACCGACGCCTGGAATACCTTTCTCAATTCCGAATATACGGTCAGCAATCAAAATGACAGAATGGGTTATCGTTTATCGGGTACTGCAATTAAACATAAAAACGGAGCTGATATTATTTCATCTGGAATAGTGAACGGCAGCATACAGGTTCCGGGTCACGGAGAACCGATCATTATGATGGCCGATCATCAAACAGTTGGAGGATATACTAAAATTGCTAATGTAGTGTCCGTTGACCTGCCAATTATGGGACAAATGAAAGCCGGGGATAAAATTAAATTTAAAGAGATTACGCTTGTAGAAGCCCAGGACTTAATCAAAAAACAGGAAGAAAACTTAGTTAAATTGTTTAATTTATAATTTGTTATGAAATCATCCATTTCAAAAAACCCATTGGTTACTGGACTTATCCTTCTGATGTTAATTAGTTCAACTAATATTGTAGCATCAGAAGAAGAAGAAGAAGAAAGCCAACCCATTAAACTCACCCAAGAAGTAGCTTCAGGATTTGCTCGCCTGGCATTAAATTGTGTGCATAAGGAATATCCTAATAAAACTGGGCATGTGATGAATGATTCGACTGAGGTGCTCTCCCCTTCTGAAATGCATCCTGCTTTTTATGGATGCTTTGATTGGCATTCGTCGGTTCATGGTCATTGGATGTTAGTTCGGATATTAAAAATGTTCCCAAATTTACCTGAAGCAAAAGAAATCAGGAATGCATTAAATTCAAATTTGAAAAAGGAAAATATTCTAAGTGAGGTTGAATACTATAATCAGGAAGGACGTAAATCATTCGAACGTGCTTATGGTTGGGCCTGGTTGCTTAAACTTGCCGAAGAATTGCACGGCTGGGATGATAATGATGGAAAACGCTGGCTCGAAAATTTAGAACCGCTTACTCAACGTATCATTCAGAGTTATACTGATTTCCTTCCAAATCAAACTTATCCTGTCAGGACCGGAGTTCACCCAAATACCGCCTTTGGAATATCCTTTGCATTGGATTATGCCCGAAAAATCAATCATGTTTCCTTTCAAAATTTTTTAATTGAAAGAAGTAAAACATATTTTCAGAACGACAAGGATGGACCGGCACTTTGGGAACCCGGAGGAGAAGATTTTTTATCACCTGTTTTAATAGAGGCTGATTTGATGAGAAGGGTTTTAAATCCTGATGAATTTGCAAAGTGGTTTCATCAATTTTTACCCGGCTTTAGCAACGATCAGTATTCAAACTTAACCCAACCGGCAATCGTTTCTGACCGTAGTGATCCAAAAGGAGTCCATCTCGATGGTTTAAACTTAAGCAGGGCATGGTGTATGTTGGGGATTTTAAATGCTTTATCCAAAGATGATCCTGTAAGGGAAAAATTAAAAACAGCAGTTATTGTTCATGCAACAAGCGCGTTGAATAACATTGCTACAGGAAGTTACGAAGGTGAGCATTGGTTGGCATCCTTTGCCATTTATATGCTTTCATTGGAACAATAACAAAACATCAAATTTGTTCAACCTTCAGTAATATGCCCTCAATCAGAAATTTCAGGCAGTTGCAATACTGAAAACAGGAAAAGCCCTCTCAATAAAATCGAATGGGCTTTTATTCTAGAATTTCTTACTATCAAACGAATGTATACTTCTCAAATATCTCAGCATTTCCCTAACCATATAGGCAAGCCCGTTTTGTACATCCAACTTAAGCAGCATGTCCAACTGCTCCTTACTTTCCTCATTAAATATCCCAACTTTATAATAGGCATTTGATTTAGCCACAATATAATTAAGTGGGAAACATCGATTGTAATTCAAATCGATAAGTATGTGAAAATGGGACTTAATAAAATCCCGTACATAAGTAGAATCAGGGCGATAAAACCAATCAACCTCATTTGGTCGCACGTAATCAACGGTTAATCGCTGAGGAATATAGGCAAGCATTTTTGCATTTTTAATATACACCATCACTTTGATTTTCTTCTTCTCATCATGCAACTGACCAATTAACTGTTCAATTACCTTGAATTCTTCTTCATCCTTATATTCGTAAACAATGCCTATTGATTCAGCCATTCCGAGGCTATAGAATTTCTTTGTCCTTGAAATGCCTTTTAGTTCCTTTTTAAGAAGAGAATTTCCTATTAGAAGTTTGATTGGTTTTAAAATATTCATTAACTAATTATTTATTTTTTTGCAAGCCAAAGATGGTCAATTTTCCCGATATAAAAACGATGGTAGTCCTTATCAGGATATACCCGATGATCTATTTCAGGTAAGATAAATTTAGATTCTTTGATATCATCACTATAAATCTTTGTACACTCAATATTCAATTTTGCCTCTTTGAACAATACGTTTCCTGATGGAGATTGAAAAGCCGACAATCCTGTTTCCTTAATCTTGTTAAATTCCCTGCCCGAATGATTACCACAATATGTTAAAATTTCACGATGCTTTTTTTCGAAGAATGAAAGTGCAAAAGTAAGATACATTTCTGTAAATTCGAATGTATATCTTTGAGGTCGGATAAAAATAAATGCAACAGGCAAATTCCATAGGTAACCCAAGCCTCCCCATGCTGCCGTCATTGTATTAACATCAGTGAGCGTGCCTGCTGTAATCAACATCCATTCCTTGCCGATCAGCCTGATTACATTGTCCTTAAAATCATTTGGATCGAGTTCTTTAAACTTTTCAATCATCATTCTTCAATTTTATCATTAAATTTGACCTCATACTTTTGAGTTTTCTTATTAACGCAAAAATAATTAATATATTGAAAATAACTTTTCTTGGAACCGGGACTTCTCAAGGAGTGCCTGTAATCGGTTGTAATTGCGAAACTTGCCAATCAAACGACCCAAATGACAACAGATTAAGGTCATCTGTTTTGATAGAAACCGAGGAATT
>PHDM01000052.1 GCA_002840985.1 Bacteroidetes bacterium HGW-Bacteroidetes-17 | reverse complement strand
CAATCAAATTTCTGAATTGAACACGGCATTGAAAACAAATCTTCAGAACTCATTCATTCAACTGGTTTCGTCTGAGTTTGCATTTGTTAGTTTAGCAAGCCGTAATTTAAATTATGAGGAAAATTGTTATGCAATAATCAAAATGACTAATGCCGATGCTGCACAGGCATACTTTGAACAAATCTCAAAAAACAAAGATGGTAGCGGTTTAGTGAAAAAATATCGTGATCACAATCTTTATCAACTGAATACAGAAGGATTCGTACCACTCGTTTTTGGCGAATCATTTAGCAGTATTCAAGGGTTCTATTATTCATTTATAGGAGACTATCTGATTATTGCAAATTCGGCCTCAGCAATTGAAAAATACATTAATTTATACCTGAGCGGGCATCCCCTTAGTTTAGATCCGGCTTATATTTCATTTGCGGATAATATGGCTGAAAAATCCAATTATTATTTCTACTTCAATATTAAAAAAGGATTGAACCTGCTGGAGCGTTTCACAAATAAAAATATATACGATTTCATCATTCAAAACATTTCAACATTTAAAAACTATCAGGCACTGGGATTGCAGTACTCATCGCAGGAAAACGGACTCTTCACCAATATATATCTTAATTATGATGCCAACCCACCGATACAAAATGATTGGGCATGGCAAACCAAATTCGACGACAATATTGTGGGGAAACCGTATTTACTCAGAAACCATCAGGATCAAAATTTGTACACTTTAGCAGCAGATGAAGCAAATCAGATTTATCTGGTTGATCATGAAGGAAATATTTTATGGAAACATAAAATTGATGGCAGCATAATGGGCGAAGTGCATATAGTTGATTTTTTCAAAGACGGGAAACTTCAATATTTATTTAACACAAAAACCAGTATCTATTTGCTGGATATTTTAGGAAATAAGGTGGGTTCATACCCGATCAAATTAAAAGTCAGAGCCGAAAATGGAATTTCCGTTTTTGATTATTCCAACAATCGCGATTACCGGATCATTTATGCAGGTACAGACCAGAATATTTACAATTACTCCATCGAAGGAAAGGAAGTAGATGGATGGAATCGTGCAGAAACAGACAGAGAGGTTCAGGGTAAGATTCAGCATCTGGTTGCCAATAATCGGGATTATATTTTATTGGCAGACCTGTACGGCAATACCCGGATACTTAACAGACAGGGAAGGGATCGGATTATATTGAAGAGTCAGTTTAGTAAAGCCGAAGGCGCAGATTATTATGTTAATTCAACCAACAACAAAGGTTTATTTGTAACAACCGACAGAACCGGAAAGCTGATTTATATCAGTTCAAACGGCAATATCTCCTATGTTGATTTTGGTGATTTTTCCGAAAATCACTTTTTCCTTTATGAGGATTTTGATCAAGACGAAAACAATGACTTTATTTATATTGACAAAGATAAACTTAGCGTTTTTGATCGTCTGAAAAAAGAGATCTTCAGCTACGAATTTTCTGACGAAATATCTATACCACCAACCATTTATAAAGCTTCGGATGGAACAATTATTTTCGGAGTTTATTCATCCATGGAAAACAAAATTTATCTTTTCAATAAAGACGGTATCATCGAATCAAATCCGAGAAACAATGATGGTCCGGCGTTTTCAATGGGCGACCTTTTGAATAATGGATCCATTAATTTGCTTGTTGGGGATGATCGTATTTTATATAATTACGTTATTAAATAGTTGTTAAGGTGTTAAGGTGTTAGCGTGATTCATTGTTCGATTGTTTCATTGTTCGATTGTATCATTGTTCGATTGTATCATTGTTCGATTGTATCATTGTTAAGATTTATAACCCAGCTAAGTGGATCGTGGATAGGCTATAAGAATAGGAAGCTAAGCGTCATTTCTAACTGTCGTAAGGCAAGTTGTAATGGCACTTTCTTAATCATTGAACCTATAATTCGATATCCCAACTTGGTTGATATTGGGATCACAAATTGTGACACCTTTCTAAGAATATATTTTTATAAAATAACAACTAAATCAATGAGCGAAAATAAGGATATTTGTTGCAAAGGATACATAGACACATAAACACGCAAACACAGCTATTCCAGCTCATCTGAGTGGTCATATCAACGATATAATCCATTTCGACATGAAAAAAATTCGATTAATATTAACATTTTACAAATCATTTGCTTTATTAAGTTTTTTGATAAGCTTTTCCTGTTTTTTTATTATGTATCAATATGGTAAAAATGGGATTTATATTATTCAGGCATTGTTTTGGTTTAAAATTTTCACTCTTGGAATCTTAGTACTTTTCACTAACAATTATAAAAGAAATGAATTTTACTATTACAAAAATCTTGGAATGTCAAAACTTACACTTTGGTTGCCGATTTTAATTTTCGACTTTCTGTTTTTTCTAATTCCATTAATAACTATAGCTTCTTATAATTATGGGACACACCCTTGAAGTTGACAGCATTATCCTTGAATTTGGTACAAAAAGAGTACTTCAGGATGTTTTTCTAAAAAATGAAACCGGGAAAATAACAGGGATCTTGGGTCGAAATGGTGCAGGAAAAACTTGTTTAATGAATATTGTTTATGGGGAAATTAAAACCAATGATAAGTCAATTCGATTGGATGGCAAGGCGTTTTTTGAAACTTACCGTAATCCTGAAATTTTAAGGTATTTACCTCAGTTTGGTTTTATCCCGAGAAATTTAAAAATTAAAAGAATCTTTAAAGACTTCGGTTTAAATTTTTCTCAGTTCATCAAATACTTCCCAGAATTTGAAAAATATTATAATGTCAAACTAAAAAAGCTGTCGGGAGGGGAGAACAGAATTGTTGAAATTTATTCCATTCTTGCATCAAAAACTAAATTTTGCATGTTGGATGAACCTTTCTCACAAGTAATGCCTTTGCATGTTGATACGATAAAAAGTATTATGAACAAAGAGAAGGAAAATAAAGGCATCATCATCACCGACCATTTGTATGAGCACATTATTGATACTTGCGATGATATTTATGTTATAACAAATGGCAAAACATATTTAACTAAAGACAAAAGCGATTTAATCACACTGGGATATATAAACAAAAATTAGAAATACAATTATTAATAAAGAACTCTGAAGTTCAGAGGTTCAGAAGCTCAGAGGTTTAGAAGTTCAAAGGTATAGAGGCTTTTCTTTTATCAAATATGGAACAGTATAACAAAACATAAACAATAACAAAACACATTAACACACAAACACGTTAACACACAAACACCTAAACACTTAAACACATTAACACGTAAACACATCTAACTTTTCCCTAACTTGCTTTAACAATTTTTAACACCCGTACCCGAATCAGGTTTAATATATTTGCAATGTCATAAAAAATTAACATAAAAATGATGGAAACCGATATCAGAGAATTAAACGAAAAGATACAGAAGGAAAGTGCTTTCGTTGATTTAATCAATCTTGAAATGCACAAAGTGATTGTTGGGCAAAAAAATATGGTAGAACGCCTGATGATTGGTCTTTTGGCTAATGGTCATATTTTACTTGAAGGAGTTCCCGGTTTGGCAAAAACTTTGGCCATAAATTCATTGGCAAATGTGATCGATGCAAAATTCAGCAGGATTCAATTCACTCCTGATTTGCTGCCTGCCGACCTTTTAGGAACCATGATTTATAGTCAGAAAAAGGAGGAATTTGTAGTTCGAAAAGGGCCCATATTTGCAAACTTTATTCTTGCCGATGAAATAAACCGATCGCCCGCAAAGGTTCAAAGTGCGCTTTTAGAAGCCATGCAGGAACGTCAGGTTACTATTGGTGACCACACTTTTAAACTTGAAGAACCCTTTTTGGTAATGGCCACTCAAAACCCGATTGAGCAGGAAGGAACCTATCCCCTGCCCGAGGCACAAGTTGACCGTTTTATGCTCAAAGTAGTGATCAATTATCCAACAAAAGAAGAAGAAAAAACCATTCTGCGTCAAAATATAACAAATGCATTCCAGACTACGAACAAAATTTTGAAATCAGTTGATATTAAAAATGCCAGAGATGTGGTGAGACAGGTTTATTTGGATGATAAAATTGAAACTTATATTACCGACATTGTTTTTGCAACAAGGTATCCTGCGGAGCATAATTTAAAAAAGTTTGAGAATTTGATATCTTACGGAGCTTCTCCACGTGCGAGTATCAACCTTGCATTGGCAGCAAAAGCCTATGCCTTCATTAAGAGAAGGGGTTATGTTTTACCTGAAGATGTCAGGGCGATCGCACATGATGTATTACGTCACCGAATCGGATTAACCTACGAGGCAGAAGCAGAAAACATCACAACTGAGGAAATCATCAATGAGATTTTAAATACAATAGAAGTTCCGTAGAGAGTAATAGTTAAAAAAACAATAGCTAAGAGCCAATAGCCAACAGCTGCTAGCTATTAGCTGTTAGTGATTAAATAAAAAAAAGCATTGGACGCAACTGAAATTTTTAAAAAAGTACGTAAGATAGAGATCAAGACACGTGGCTTGTCGAACCAGATATTTTCCGGTCAATACCACAGTGTTTTCAAGGGTCGGGGTATGGCTTTTAGTGAAGTCAGGGAGTACCAGTATGGGGATGATATCCGGAGCATCGACTGGAACGTAACCGCTCGCTTCGACCATCCTTATGTAAAAGTATTTGACGAGGAACGTGAGCTTACGGTAATGCTGCTTATTGATGTCAGCGGTTCGAATGAATTTGGCACCAATCAGAATTTAAAAGAAGATCAGATTACGGAGATTGCGGCAGTATTGGCATTTTCAGCCATTGCGAATAACGACAAGGTTGGGGTTATCTTTTTCAGTAACAAAATTGAGAAGTTTATTCCTCCCAAAAAAGGAACTTCACATATATTGCGCATTATTCGTGAATTAATTGATTTCAAACCCGAAAACCGTGAAACCGATATCGCGGTTGCCTTGGGTTATTTCACAAATGTGATTAAAAAACGATGTACTGCATTCTTAATTTCCGATTTTATGGATACCGGATTTGAAGATGCGTTAAAAATTGCAAATCGTAAACATGATTTAATCGCTTTAAAAATTTCGGACCGAAGAGAATATGATTTGCCCAACGTGGGGATGGTCAAGATTAAGAATGCCGAAACCGGAAGAATGACTTGGGTTGATACTTCGTTTGCAGCATTAAGAGACGCTTATAGCAAAACTGTAAGAAAGAATGAATTGCTTCAGGATGAAATTTTTAAAAAGTGTGGAGTGGATGTCGCAAAAATTAAAACAGGTGAAGATTATGTAAAGCCCCTTACGGCTTTATTTAAAAAAAGAGGAGCAAGAAGATAAAGATGCAAAAAAGAATAGCACTATTTTTATTTTTATTCAGCCTTATGTTTCTCAGCTTAGGAGCTCAGAAATTACGCCCGATCATTTCAACCGAAAGAGATTCAATCTTGATTGGAGATCAGATTAATTTAAAAATACAGGTTTCGATCGATCCTAAAACTAAAGTGGCCTGGCCACGATTCGAGGAATTTCTAATGCCTAAAGTTGAAATTCTGAATCGCTCCAATATCGACAGTTTATGGAATAACAAAAACGAATTAAAACTAGAACAAAACCTTACAATCACCTCTTTTGATACCGGGTATTATCAGATCCCGGGCATGGAATTCACTTATCAAAATCCCGGTGACGAAGCTTTTTTGAAAAGTTTGAGCAATAGTTTAGATTTATATGTTATAACACTTGCCGTGGATACGACAAAAGCCATTATGCCCATTAAAGGGCCGATTGGCGCTCCAATTACCTGGCGTGAAATTGCTCCCTGGTTGATTTTAGGGATTATTATTATCGGAATGGTTATTTTTCTAATCTACTATTTCAAAAGAAAAGCTAAAAAAGAACCTGTTTTTAAAATTAAGTCGAAGCCTAAAATTCCTGCTCACATCATTGCATTAAGTGAACTTGAACAATTGAAGACAAAAAAATTGTGGCAGGAAGGAAAATTCAAACAATATTATACTGAACTCATCGATATTATTCGGGTCTATCTTGAAGATCAATTTGGGATCGAAGCCATGGAAATGACCTCCGATGAAATTAATCAAATCGTTGCAAATGAAAAACTGATTGATAAAGATCTTAAGAAAAAATTGGCTGATGCACTTCTTATTGCTGATTTGGTAAAGTTTGCAAAAGAAAAGCCTTACGCCGGGATCAACGATAGCAACCTTGAAAACTTAAAGGTTTTTGTCGATCAAACCTCTAAAATTCAACAACCAACTGTTGATACAAATCCTGAAGAAAAACTCAAAGAGATTCCTGCATTGGAAGAGAAAAACAAAACTGAAAATAGCTTATAAAAAATGTTAAAGAATATAGAATTTGCAAATCCTGAATACTTTTATCTGCTGCTGGTTATTCCATTACTAGCGGTTTGGTTCTGGTTCAATCAAAAAAAATCGCATGCCGATTTGCAATTTTCATCAACTTCAATATTTGAAACGCATCGTAAAAGTCTCAAAAACTACTTGTTTTACAGCTTACCGGTTTTAAGGATATTGGCAATTGCGTTTTTAATTATTGCTTTGGCACGACCACAATCGAGCAGCAGCAGCCAAAATGTTTCAATTGAAGGGATTGACATGGTGATGGCATTGGACGTTTCTGGAAGTATGCTGGCACAAGATTTGAAACCCGATCGACTGGAAGCTGCAAAAAAAGTAGCATCCGATTTTTTTGATGGCCGGCCGGATGACCGAATCGGGTTGGTAATTTTCAGTGGTGAAACTTTTACTCAGTGTCCTCTTACAACCGATCATTCGGTCATTAAAAACCTTTTTAAAGACATTAAAAGCGGAATGATCGAGGATGGGACTGCTATTGGAGATGGTTTGGCAACCGCGGTAAATCGATTGAAGGAAAGTGAAGCAATCAGTAAAGTTATCATTTTATTAACTGATGGAGTCAACAATGCAGGATCTGTTGATCCACTCTCGGCCGCAGAAATTGCAAAACTTTACGGGATCAGAATCTACACCATTGGAGTGGGGACGATTGGCATGGCACCTTATCCGGTTCAAACCCCCTATGGAATTCAATACCAGGATGTAGAAGTTAAGATTGACGAGGAGCTGTTACAAAAGGTTACTGCCTTGACCGATGGTAAGTATTTCAGGGCAACAAGCAATGAAAAACTGGTAGCGATTTATGCTGAAATAGATCAATTGGAAAAATCAAAAATTGACGTTACCGAGTTTAGAAGGAAAACGGAAGAGTTTTTCCCATTGGCCCTAATCGCGTTTTTACTGTTCTCGCTTGAAATTTTATTAAAGAAAACTGTATTTAGAACAATACCATAAGATAGAAAAATGATCAGGTTTGAAAATATAACATTTTTATACGCATTTTTGCTGATTCCGGTATTTATCATTTTATACATGATGATGAGTTATTGGAAAAGAAAAGCCATTGCCCGTATGGGCGATTTAAATCTTATGACCAAACTGATGCCCCAGCGATCGGCAAGCAGGCCAATTATTAAATTCCTATTCATTTTATTTGCCTTTGGGTCGTTGGTCATAGCTATCGCCAATCCACAAATCGGTTCTAAGGTTGAAAAAGCCGAACGCAAAGGGATTGATATCATGATCGCGTTGGATGTTTCAAACAGTATGTTGGCACAAGATATCAAACCAAATCGTTTACAGGCATCAAAGCAGGCCATTTCAAATTTAATTGACAAACTTAAAGGCGACCGAATTGGCATCATTATTTTTGCAGGTCATGCCTATACCCAGCTTCCAATTACATCCGACTACGCTGCAGCTAAGATGTTTCTTTCTTCAATAAGTCCTGATATTATGCCCGTTCAAGGTACAGCTATCGCTGAAGCCGTGGCACTGGCTATCAAATCTTTTTCAGAAAATGATCATAATAAGGCCATTGTGATTATCTCGGATGGAGAAAATCATGAGGGAGATGCTTTGGACGAAACGAAAAATGCAGTAGAAGCAGGAATTTCTGTTTACACCATCGGGATGGGATTGCCCGAAGGAGGCCCTATCCCGAATTATACCAATGGTGAAATCTCAGGATACAAAAAAGACAATGAGGACAATATCATTACCACAAGGCTGAATGAAACAATGTTGCAACAAATTGCAGCAGCCGGACATGGATATTATGTTCGGGCAAATAATTCGCAAGCCGGACTTGATAAAATATTTGAAGAAATTGACAAGCTTGAAAAATCGGAGTTCGAAACCCAATCATTTTCGGATTATGAAGATCGGTTTCAATATTTTATCGCAATCACAATATTCTTTTTAGTTTTTGAATTCATCATTGTTGAAAGAAAAAGTAAATGGGTAGATCGAATCAAACTATTTGAGTAAAATTAAGACAAAAATGTAAAATGTAGAATTTCAAATGTAGAATGAAGAAGGAATAAAAGACTTTTAAATTCAAAAATTAAAAATAATAAAAATGAGACAAATTACGATCATAATCTTATTAATATGTTCGACCCTGGCAGGCTTTTCTCAAAATGAAGCCAAACTTATTCGAAAGGGAAACAGTCAATTTAAAAAAGGCGATTTTAAAGAGGCAGAAATCAATTACAGAAAATCTTTGGAGCTAAATAATAATTCCATCAAAGGAGAGTTTAATTTGGGTGATGCACTTTATTCACAAAAAAATTACGATGAATCGGCTCAGGTATTTGACCGTATCAGAGAGAAGATAACCGATAATGGCCAAAAATCTGGAGTTTATCATAATCTTGGGAATTCGTTATTAGAATCAAACAAATACAAAGAAAGTATTGAAGCTTATAAACATGCGTTAAGAAGTAACCCGAATGACATGGACACCAAATATAATTTGGAATATGCCAAACAAAAGCTAAAAGAAGAAGAGGATAAGAAACAAGATCAGCAGGATAATAAGGATCAGGACAAGAATCAAGATAAGGATCAACCGAAAGAAGATCAAAAACAAGATCAGGATCAAAAAGACGATCAGGACCAACAGGATCAGAAACAGGATCAAAAAGATGAAAATAATCAGCAACCACAATCAAAGCAGATCTCGAAAAAAGATGCTGAGCGAATGTTGGAAGCTTTGAAAGATCAAGAAAAGAAAACCCTGGAAAAACTTAAAAAAACACAGGCAAAAAATTCTAAGGCAAAAAAAATTGAAAAGGACTGGTAGTTATATTAATTCTTAATTTTGCAAAGATAAAAGCACGATGAAAAAAAAACTGTCACTTATTTTATTTGTTTTGATGATAAGTTTGGGAAGCTATTCTCAGGTTAGTTTTGAAGCAAGTGGGCAAACCAATGTTGCCGTAGGTGAACAGTTTATGATTCGGTTTATCTCAAATCAGCAAGGCACAAATTTTATTGGCCCTTATTTTAAAGGACTAAGCGTATTAACCGGGCCCAATATCTCAACAAATTCATCCTATTCAAACATAAACGGGAAGATGTCGCAATCGATGTCTATCATCTATACTTATTACTTAAGAGCTGATAAAGAAGGGGATTTTACAATTCCACCTGCAAAAATTACGATTGATGGCAAAGATTATGAAACCAAAGAATTAACGGTTCACGTTAGTAAACAACCAGTGCAAAACAACACAGGAGCTTCCGGAAATCAAGGTGATGATGTGCAAGATGGTCTCACTCAAATAAAGGAAAATGATTTGTTTATCAGGGCCACGATAGATAAGAAAAATCCTTACATTGGCGAGCAGGTCATCCTGACGTATAAAATTTACACGAAGGTTCCCATAGCCCAAATAGGAATTAATAAATTATCTAGTTTTCAGGGGTTTTGGTCAAAAAACCTTTTGAATCCTCAGGAAGCATTCAGGCAATCAAACGAAACCATCAATGGTGTAGAATATGTAACTGCCGAACTACGGAAATTTGCTTTATTTCCTCAAAAATCAGGAACCCTGACCATTGATGCAATGGAACTGGAATGCATTGCACAAATCAGGCAGGCGAATAAAAGAAGAAGTGCAAATTCATTATTGGACAGTTTTTTTGATGATCCATTTTTTGGAGGCACTCAAAATGTTAAAAAGATTCTTTCATCAAATCCAATAAATCTTGAAGTTAAGCAACTTCCGGCTACCAATAAACCTATTGATTTCTCCGGTGCAGTTGGTTCTTTTACTTTGAGTGGAACCATAAACAGCAATGAAGTTAAAACCAATGATGCAATTACATTTAAATTAACCATTTCAGGAAAAGGCAATCTTGAATTAATCGACCGCTTAAACGTTAACTTTCCTTCCGATTTTGAAGTTTACGAACCCAAGATTACGAACAATCTAAACACAAGTTTAACTGATGGTGTTTCAGGATCTCGCACTTTTGAATATCTGCTGATCCCTAGAAATCCGGGAGATTTTGTCATCGAACCGTTAACTTTATCCTATTTTGATATTCAAAAACAATCGTATCAGGTTTTACAAACCCCTGCCTTCAATATTAAGGTTGAAAAAGGGGCCGATTATAAATCAGGTGTGGTTGCCAGTGGGTTGAGTCAGGAAGCCATTAAATACATCGGAACAGATATCTTACACATTAAAACAGGAAAGTTTCCACTGAGCAAAATCAATTATTATTTTTTCAGCACTTTTGCTTTTGTACTTTGGTTCGTTATTCCATTCGTTTTATTTTTAGCATTTATCCTGTTCTGGAAAAAGCAATCGAAAAAACTTAGTAACCAGTCGCTGATGCGGCATAAAAGGGCAACAAAAGTTGCGCGTAGAAGCTTAAAAAATGCACAAGCATACTTGGGCACCGATAATACTGGAGCTTTCTACAATGAGATTTCACAGGCATTATGGGGTTATATCAGTGATAAGTTCAACATCCCAAAATCTGAACTTTCAAAGGATACGGTTGAAGAAAAATTTCAAACACGAAAAGTGAAGGAAAAAACAACCAAACAATTTATTGAAACATTGAACAATTGCGATTTTGCCCGATTTGCACCGGGTGATCCGGCTTCAACAATGGAAAAAATCTACAATGAAGCCCTAGAAATAATAAGTAAAATTGAAGGAGAATTAAAATAGACAAATATGAAACAATTTACGGTCATATTATTTATTTTTGGATTTACCCTGATTGGGTTCTCCCAAACTGCTAATGAAACTTTACTTATAAAGGCCGAACAACAATATAATGAAGGGTTGTACCACGAAGCCATCATAAGCTACAATTTAATTCTGGAAACCGGTTTTGAATCGGCTGAAATCTATTACAATAAAGGAAATTCGTACTTCAAATTAAATGATCTACCATCAGCCATCCTGTTCTACGAAAAGGCGAAAAAGCTCAAGCCCAACGATGAGGATATTCAATACAATTTGAATGTAGCAAACAGTAGAATTATAGATAATATTGAGAATGTTCCTGATATTTTCCTAAAAACATGGTGGAATAATTTTTACAATATGTTTTCGGCAAATGGATGGGCCAAAATAAGTATAGGCTTATTTATCCTCTTTTTATTTTTCAGCACCATTTATTTTCTTTCCGGTATCCGTTTTATAAAAAAATTATTTTTCATTATTGGCGTGATTAGTCTATTCATCACTATGTTTTCTTTCGCACTTTCTTATCAAAAGTATCATTACTCTGTTGCTCAAAAAGAGGCGATTATATTTCAACCAACAGTAACTGTTAAGAGTTCGCCTAATAAAAACAGTGTTGATTTATTTGTGATACACGAAGGAACCAAAATTTATATTTCTGATGAACTGGACAGTTGGTACGAAATCAGAATTGCAGACGGAAGTGTAGGTTGGTTGCCAAAATCATCTACACAAATTATTTAGCAACCAACCTGTTTCAAATTTATTTTATTCCAAGTTTGGTTTTAATTGCTGTTGGAACTGCATCTTTATGCACCATGATGGCAATTGTTCTAAGTCTTACGAAAGAATCGGACATATATAAATATCCATCAAATCCACGGGCAGTACCATGCGAATTTTTTGTTAGAAAATATTTGGCACCATTTTGATCTTTAGCTACACCAGTCAAGTGCATTAAGTGATCATCCGTTGTTTGATATACGTAAAATGCCTGATCTCTTTCTTTTTGATCAATCGGCCTTTGTTTGTGTAATTGCTTTAGAAAATCAAGAATGGGTCCATTTGCTTCGCTGTGTTCATCACTTGGAACAATTGCAGCTCCGGCAGTAGTTGAACAATATTTATCGCTTACATCACCATCCCAGTCCACAGTATAACCATTCTCTAATGAATTGTACATGATATTCATAAAATCATCGAGAGGCACATTATAATATAAGCCATTCGACCAGTTATCAGGAACTTCAACATTTACTTTTTCCCACATCGGATATACGCCGTAGGAAGTAAATTCAATATAATCATCAGGATTAATTCCCAGCTCGGCTGCAAAAGATTTTGGTGTATATGTTTTGCCTTTGTATTCAAATGTAGTAGGATCATCACCTAGATAAGCATCTAATATCCCACCCAATGCTTTTTCCCAAACAGGAGTAATAGTACCTGTTTTTCGAGCCATTACTACATCTGTAAAAGTTTTAACCGCAGTCTCTAATTCACTATGGTTGTGTGTATTATATCCCAATTGGAAACCAGGATAAACCTCGTCGGGTACAATTCCAAATTCACGCCAGGTATCTAAAACATCATGCGCCTGTCCGCCTTGAGCCAGGTTATTCAAACCGTGGTATCTCAAATAAGTTTTTGCTTTTCGTGGGTAAGTGTGGCGCACAGTATACATTTCTGAAAGATCAAAATCGCCTTTTCCCATTCTTAGTAATTCAGATTCAAGGAATGAAGTTGTAGCAAAATCCCAACAGGTACCTGTCCTGTCCTGACTTTTTACTTTTGTTGCTTTAAGCTGAATAAGGTTTTCGAACTTAATCAAATTTGCAGATTCTTTTTTCTGATCCTTACTTTGAGCACTAAGCGGAATGCTCATTACCAATGATAATGCAAGCAGGATAAAAATTTTCCGGATTTTCATAGTTTTATGGTTGATTTAAAATTGAAGTAATTATTCCTAACAAATATAAGAACTTTGAATAGAAAAATTTGAGTACCTGAGTGATTTCTACGAATAGTTGATTATGAACGATGAAACACAAATATTAAGGGTAGATAACAAAACATTTTAGCGCTTAATAGTTTTGTATTGAGAGTAATCGCCATAAGCAGGGCACTTTTGAGCAGTTTTACACGACGATAAGCAAATAGCCGTAAAAACCAGGAGTAGCATAATTATAATATTTTTCTTCATCAGCATCTATTTTTATGTGAAAAGTAATTTAGAAATCTTAGTTAACTTGATTACGAAATTTTTCGAATAAAGTTTAGTTTGGTTTTACTTTTACAGAAATTATATTGAAATTCGAAACTAAATTTACGATTAATAACAAACCAATCGTAAATTTATTGCTCAAAATTAACTAAGTTTATTGTTTAATGGAAAAGATCCAACCTCAAATCGAAAGTAGCTGGCAAGTTAAATTAGATGAAGAATTTAACGCTAAATATTTTCATGAGCTCAAGCGGTTCTTACTTGAGGAAAAAAAGCAATATGCCATATATCCGCCTGGAAATCAAATATTCACCGCTTTCAATTTGACCCCTTTCGATCAAGTTAAAGTGGTAATTATAGGGCAAGATCCATACCATGGGAAAGGACAGGCACATGGCTTATGCTTTTCGGTGGCGAGAGGAATAAAGAAGCCACCATCACTTATTAATATTTTTAAAGAAATTCATGATGATTTGGGATTTGAAATTCCGGAACATGGAAATCTTGAAAGTTGGGCCACACAAGGTGTTTTATTATTGAATGCCACTCTGACCGTACGGGATGGTCAAGCAGGATCGCATCAAAATAAGGGCTGGGAAATATTCACAGATGCTGTGATCAAAAAACTTTCGGAAGACAAAGAAAACCTGATTTTTTTGCTTTGGGGAAATTTTGCCATTGCCAAAAAAAACCTGATCAATTCAAACAAACATCATATTTTAATAGCTCCGCATCCTTCACCACTTTCTGTTCATCGTGGGTTTTTAGGATGTAAACACTTTTCACGGGCCAATGAAATACTTGAGAATTGTGGAAACAAACCTATTAATTGGCAAATTATTTAAGATTCACACTTAATTATAGAAAGGCATGTCGATATTTTCAATGCAAAATGAAGATGGCAAAGAAGCACAATTTTTTGATCTGCTGATCAAGAAAAGAGTTTATTATGGACTTATTTATTCCATAATTTCTATTCCTATTGCTGCCCTGTATTTTGTTTTTGTCTTTGGTGGATTGTTGGTTGGATTTGCTCTTCTTCCAATTTGGATTGGTGTACCATTTTTGAATACACACTTTCGCATAATCTGGGTTTTATCAAAATTTGAAGAAAAGACATTTGAAAAGTACTCCGGAATTTTACTGCCAAAAATTTCTCCTTTTATACCAAGCAATAAATCTTCCTACCATAGGTTTATAGATTACATGGGTAACAAAAGAACATGGATAAGGATTGGTTATTTTTCATTGAAGCTTTTTTGGCGAAGTATTTTTGCAATACCCGGTCTTTTTCTCATAACCCTAAGCGGCCTTTTAATTTACACTCCGGTTAATTCGGTATTTGGTCACATTGATATTTATTCATTTTACCAAACAGATTCGTTTATTGAAGTTATTTTAATTTTCTTTGTTTGCATTATAATTTGGGTGAGTATCCTCCATCTTATAAATTACCTGTTTACAATTTCAGCCCATATTTTGAAGTTTTTTTTCTGTCGATAAATCATAGGTATGAAACCCCTAAGTCTCAAACACTTGGGAGAAACAAATTCCGCAGCAAAGCTGCGGGTATTATACCCTCCGACTTCGTCGGGATTGTTTAACTTGCAAATTTCAGTTCGTTCACTCCCGAAATTTGAGTCTCACGAATAAATCTTTCAACTACGCAAATTTTATTTAAAATTGAATAAAAAATAAATTTTACTATATTGCACGCCTAATTTTAAAAAACCCAATTTATGAAGAAGCGTATATTGATGATTTCTTGCCTAATTTTAGCAACCTCATTTGCTTTCTCAGGCGGAATAGTAACAAACTACAATCAGAGTGCAGCATACATACGTATGTTTGCCAGAGATGCAACTACCGAAATCGATGCTGTATTCTACAATCCGGCAGGATTAACTAAACTACGTGATGGATGGCATTTTTCATTCTCCGGTCAGAATTTAACCCAGACACGCACGGTAAACAGTACATTCCCATATCTGAATGGAGCAGATTTCGAAGGTGAAGCTAAAGTTCCGATTTTCCCCTCATTCTACACAGCTTATAAAAAAGGGAAATTTGCATTCTCTTTTGGATTTAACCCTGTTGGTGGTGGTGGAACAGCTACTTATAATAGCGGACTTCCAACCATGGAAATACCTTTTTCAACTTTGGTACCTAAATTAGCTGCACTTGGTGTAACAGGATATTCCGCGAATATGATGTTCAAAGGTTATTCAGTTAATTTTGGTTTTCAAGGAGGGGTGAGTTATGAAATTAATGAAAACATTTCTGTATTCGGAGGTTTACGTTATGTAATGGCTTCAACTACCTATGAAGGTTATGTAAAAGATGTTAAAGTGACCACCGCAGCAGGCCCGGTAAGAGCTGACGATTTCATGAACGGAGTAGCAGCTCAAGCAACAGCTGGTGCTACACTTGCAACCAATGCCAGCATTGGTATGAATCCTTTGGTTGCTAACTTTGGAACTCTAACTTTCGCTCAAGTTGAAGAAGCAGGTTATATTGATCCGGTTACAAGAGCAACTTTAGAAGGAGGCTTATTACAATTCGGATTTACACAAGCGCAAATTGATGGTATGTCAATGACTATTGCTCAAGCAAGTTACAATGGTGCGGCCCAGAATCTAACTTCACAAGCTACTCAACTTACTGCCAGTGCAGTATTAATGGCCGATCAGGTTGCTGATGTAAAACAAACCGGAAGTGGGGTTACTCCAATTTTAGGAGCCAATTTAAGTTTCTTGGAAAACAATTTAAATATTGGTATTAAATATGAATTTCAAACCAATATTGAGGTAACAAACGAAACCGCTGCCGGAAAAGGATTTACGATTGGCTTAACCGAGACCGGTGCTAAAATTGAAATGTTTCCTAATGGTGCAAAAACAAATGCTGATATGCCTGCCTTATTATCAATTGGATTTGAATATAAACTAAGCGATCCATTGAAATTCTCAGCCGGATATCATACTTACTTTGACGGTAAGGCAGGATGGGCTGGAACAGGAAATACTTCTAAAATAGATAAAAATTCTATTGAACTTGCTGCAGGTTTGGAATATAAAATCTCAGACAAACTATTAATTAGTGGTGGTTATTTAAGAACATCAACAGGTGCAAATGCCCTTTACATGTCTGATATCACTCACACAATGTCCAGTAATTCAGGTAGTATTGGGGGTGCTTACAATGTGAGCGATGCCCTAAGAATTAATTTCGGTATTGCCTATACAAAATATGTCACAGCAACATACGATAAAACTTACAATTTAAGTGGTACCAATGTATCGTACAAAGAAAGCTATGGTCGTGATAATTTAACGATAGCGATTGGAATCGATTTCTCCGTTTTTAAATAAACAAAACTAACATGATGATAAAACCGCATTGTTTTACTTTGCGGTTTTTTTTTCTGTTACAAACATTGTTTAATTAATTTTGAAAAGATTAATTTTAGCTACTCTTCCACAAAAACGTTAATATGAGAAATTATTTATTATTCATATTTTTACTTTCCTGTAAAATTTTTCAAGCACAGGAAATAAGCAAACCCAATTTTGCTTTTGCCAGTCATCCGATGCTTGTTGATGAAATTAGTTTTACGCCAAGCCAGATGATTGTCAAACTTACTATTGAAAATCAGGTAAGTGGTGGGAATTTCTGCGTTGATAAAAATATTTTCATTGAGGATGTTTTAACAAATAAAAAACTCCAATTATCATAT
The DNA here is from genome assembly GCA_002840985.1 of Bacteroidetes bacterium HGW-Bacteroidetes-17. Lineage (GTDB taxonomy): Bacteria > Bacteroidota > Bacteroidia > Bacteroidales. The sequence goes on along the minus strand of PHDM01000052.1, from coordinate 3,667 downwards.
AGCGAAGATATTCCGGTTTGCCCGGAAATCTATGATTTCAAATGGGTAGGCGAAAAATTAAGTTTCAAACTGTTCTTTCCAAAGCCAACAGCGAATTTGAAATACATTGATATTGTTGAAGTTTGCAATGAAAATTGTTTCACCATCAAGGGGATCATCCTTGATGCCGAAATGAATAAAAATATTGACCTTGCTTTTGAGCAGTTCGCAAAGAAAGATTATAAGTCGAGTAAGATAACGATGTTAGAGATTATTAATAAGCATCCCAATTACAACTATGGCTTTTTACATCTAAATCTCATTCAGGTTCTATGGGTGTTGGAAGAATTTGAAACTGCTCGCGAACACTATCAAATTATCCAAAATTCAAATTTTGCCGACAAGTCATTTATTCTTGATCAGTTGAATAAATTAAAAATATTTAACAAATAAATCACCTTAGATTTTAGACTAAAAATTTGTATGAGAAAACTCGTATTTGCTACCAATAATTTGCATAAACTATCCGAAGTAAGGGACATTATAGGGTCACGAATTGAACTATTGAATTTGAATGATATAGGTTTCAATGAGGAGATCCCGGAAACAGCGTCTACACTCGAAGGCAATGCTTCATTAAAATCAAGTACGATTTATAAAAAATTTGGGATCGATTGTTTTGCGGATGATACCGGACTGGAGGTGGATGCACTGAATGGTGGGCCCGGGGTTTACTCCGCGCGTTATGCAGGAGCCGAGAATGATGCTGATAAAAATACGGCAAAGCTTTTGGGAGAATTAATTTCCACGACAAACAGAAAAGCACAATTCAGAACGGTTATTTCACTTATCCTGAATGGCAGTGAATATTTTTTCGAAGGAATTGTCGAAGGTGTAATAAGCAGGGAAAAAAGAGGCAATGAAGGTTTTGGCTACGATCCGGTTTTTATTCCGGACGGATATACAAAAAGTTTTGCCGAATTGTCAGCTAAAGAAAAAAACACCATCAGTCATCGCGCGAGGGCCACACAAAAACTATACGAATTTTTGTTGAAAGTTTAATCTTATACGCAATTGATTGATTTCGATACGCTTTGCTTATCGCAAAGCACTCAATCAACCAAAATTACCAGTTTATTAAGATTAACTTACCTATGCATCCTCAATCATCATTTCAAACAGGCGCTCCAATGAAATTCCCATTTCTATGGCTTGCTGAGGAATGATACTCGCCTCCGACATTCCGGGAACAGTGTTCACTTCAAGAAAGAAAATTGCCTCGTTGTTAAATATATAATCAAATCTGACAACTCCTTTACAATTTAATTTCTGGTATAATTCTGAAGACAAGGCCTTACATTCAATTTCAACCTCAACAGGAATCTGTGCAGGGGTAATTTCATCCGACATCCCTTTGGTATATTTGGCTTCGTAATCAAAAAACTCCTTCTTACTAATGATTTCAGTCAATGGGAAAATCAACATTTGGCCCATGTATTTAAATGCTCCGCAGCAAATTTCTCTTCCACCGATAAATTCCTCAATTAAAACTTCATCATCCGCAGTAAAGGCTAGATCAACAGCAGTTTCCAATCCTAAAACATCACTCACTTTTGTGGTGGCAACGCTTGAACCTCCATTGGCCGGTTTTACGAAAACCGGGAATGAAACTTCGGTGCTTACAGCTTTTAAATTGAAAGGCTGGCTTTTGATCAAGTGAACTGATTTGGCCACATTGGTGCCATATGAAGCCACAACACGGTTGCAGTAAGCCTTATTAAATGTAAGCGCCGATACTGCAAGTCCACACGAGGTATACGGAATATTCAGCAAATCAAAATAACCCTGAATGATCCCATTTTCACCCGGAGTACCATGAATCATATTAAAAACTACATCGAATTTAATCTTATTTCCATCTAACAATAAACTAAAATCGGATTTATCAATATCAATTGATTCACTTTCTTCATCCAGATAATACCAATGCTGACCAGTGATAATGATCAAATACGGATTAAACTTTTGCTTGTTGAGATGTTTATACACCACATTGGCACTATTTATCGAAACTTCATACTCTCCTGAATCACCTCCGGCAATAATGGCTACATTTTTCTTTGTCATCTATTATCTTGTTTTGCGATGTACGTTTGATTAGCGATTGTTTTTTTATCTTTGCCTAAATACAATATTCTAATAAGCTATTAGGTTAATAGTAATGTAAAAAGTGCAAGACAAAATTAATCACTAAGTGAATGTTAAATATACGAAAAATGAAATTCTTTTATTTCTTGACGCAAAAGAAATTTTATGTCCATCTGGGCATAGCAATAATCTCAAGTTTCTTGCTCCTTCTTCTCGTATTTCAGCTTCTGAAAAGCTATACTTATTATGGGGAAGCTATTACAGTTCCTGACTTCACAGGTTATAGCATCACTAAACTTGATAGCATAAACGACCTAAATAATTTTACTTTTATTGTAACCGATTCTGTATTCGAACCCGAAAGGGAAAGTGGAACGGTTATCGCGCAAAATCCTTTGGCTCAATCCAAAGTAAAACGGAACCGTAAAATCTATATTACAGTTGTTGCTAAAACTGCAGAAATGGTCCGAATGCCAAATTTGGTCGATTTATCGTTACGGCAAGCTTTGGTAAGAATTGAAATGGCCGGACTTAATGTTAATTATCTTCATTATATTCCTGATTTTGCTCAGGATGCGGTCCTCGCACAAATGTATAATGGAGATACGATTTATGCTGACTCACTCATTCAAATAAATTCGAAAATTGATCTTGTGCTTGGAAAAGGATATTATCCGAGAAGGCTACTCGTTCCCTTCCTGATCGGATTAACAAAAGCTGAAGCCGAAAAGAAAATTTTTGAAGCTTCATTCAACTTAGGAGAAGAAACCTATCTGGAAGAGGAGGATCCGGCTACGATGAGGGTCTATTCACAAGCACCAATCTGGAACACGGATCAACTATTGAACCATGGGGATTTTATAAATCTTTGGTATCGATCCACTGTTAAATTTGATTTTGAAAACTATATCGAATACTTAACTATTGATACTTTGGCTGTTGATTCAGTATTGATGAATCCCCTTATTGATACTATTTATTAAAATTATTTTATGATAGAAGATCAGGACTTACAAGAAGAATCAGGTGACTTATATGAACACCATCATATAAAGGTTGACAAAGGGCAAACGCCAATACGGATCGACAAATTCCTGATGGACAGGCTTATGAATGCATCGAGGAATAAAATCCAGAATGCCGCGAGAGCCGGTAATATTCTTGTAAATGGGGTGGAGATCAAACCAAATTACAAAACAAAACCGGAAGATGAAATTTCCATTGTAATGGCTTATCCGCCACGCGATGTTGAAATAATTCCTCAGCATATTCCATTGGATATTGTTTATGAAGATGATGACGTATTGCTTGTAAATAAACAAGCAGGGATGGTTGTACATCCGGGTCATGGTAATTATGACGGGACCTTGGTTAATGCTTTAACCTATTATTTGCGGGAGCTGTCTCCAACAAAAAATCCAGAAGCCCACCCCTACCTTGTGCATAGAATTGATAAAAACACGAGCGGGATCCTACTGGTTGCCAAAAATGAAATAGCACAAACAAAGATTGCAAAAGGCTTTTTTGATCACACTATCCA